>CAWUJR010000149.1:0-8203 GCA_963922375.1 uncultured Robbsia sp. | reverse complement strand
CCGAGCGGCCGGGCGCGCAGCGACGAGTCCTGCAACGCACCGATGCGAATCGCGATATCGACTCGTTTTTCGATCAGATCGACGATCCGTTCGTGACTGCTCAGTTCAAGCACGATCTCCGGATAGGCAGCAGTGAACGCATGGACATACGGCACGATGCAGTGCAACACGAACGGCGAAGCGGCGTCCACGCGCAAACGCCCGGCCGGCCGCTGGTCCTCGGGCGACATGGCGGATTCGGCGTTCTCCACGGCCGCCATGATCTCACGTGCATGTCGAAGGAACCGTTCGCCGTCGTCGGTCAATTGCAATCGACGCGTCGTCCGGCGAATCAACGTGACATTCAGCTTCTTTTCGAGGCGCGTCAATGCGCGGCTGACCCCGGACACCGTCTGCTGCAATGTCTCGGCCGCAGCGGTGATGGTACCGCTGTCGATCACGGTGACGAACGCCAGCAATTCCTCGGTCGTCGTTTTCATTGTTGATTTCAAATCAAGGATGATTTGAGATTATCACCGTTTTTGTCGGGAACGGTTTGCGCGATAGTGTGGGGGTTGAGTTCACTTCTGAATCACCTCTCATTGACGGAGCATGCAATGAACGTATTTGTCACCGGGGCCGGCGGTTTCATCGGTAGCGCGATTGCAGCGAATTTGGTCAAGCACGGACACCACGTTGTCGGATTGATCCGGCGCGAAGCGCAGGCAGCGGAATTGGAACGCCTCGGCATGACGCCGGTCATTGGCAGTCTCGACGACCGGGAACTGCTGATCGCGCAGGCGAAGCAGGCCGATGCCGTTATCAATGCGGCGGATAGCGACCATCGGGGTGCCGTCGAGGCGCTGATCGAAGGCCTAGAAGGGTCGCACAAGCCGTTGCTGCATACCAGCGGCTCGAGCATTGTCGGCGCGGCTTCCGGAGGCGAAAGCGCAGATGCGATCTATCACGAGGATGCGCTACCCGAGCCCACTGCCGACAAGGCGCCGCGTGTGGCCATCGACCGACTCGTGCTGGAGGCTGCGCATCGCGGCGTGCGTTCGGCGGTATTGTGCAACACCTTGATCTACGGTCATGGCGTGCTGCCCGGCGCAAAGAGCGTACAGCTACCGCGTCTGTTATCGCAGGCGCACAAGAGCGGCATCGTTCGACACGTCGGACCCGGACGCAATATCTGGTCGAATACGCATATCGGCGATGTGGCGGAAGCCTACCGGCTTGCGCTGTCGAAGGCCGGTGCGGGGGAGTTCTATTTCATCGAAAGCGGCGAGGCATCGTTTTTGGAGATGACCACCGCGATGGCCAAAGCGCTGCAAATGGATCCACCGCAGGATTGGCCGCTCGACGAGGCGAAGCGCGAATGGGGCTATGAAATGGCGTCTTATGGATTGGGTTCGAATAGCCGCGTGCGGGGCCGCCGCGCGAGGGAACAACTGGGCTGGGCACCGAAACGGACCTCGGTTACCGACTGGATCCTCACCGAACTGGTGTGACGGACTGCCATTGCCGCCGAATGGCAGGAGGCAGGATTGGGCAAGAAGTGGCGCGGTTCAGGCATTCAGTGCATCGCTTCGTGGGCATAAGCTGGCGTCTGTGAACATCGTATCTGAAACCGGATACCCGACAACTGCCAAACGGAGTCGAACATGACAGCAGAACACGGTCAATCTTCTGGAAAAATCGCTATTGTGACTGGCGGCAGCCGCGGCTTGGGCCGTAGCACGGTGGTGCATCTGGCGCAGCGTGGCGTCAGCTCGATCTTTACGTATCGCGCGAACCAGGCCGAAGCGGACAAGGTAGTCGGATTGGTGGAGGCGGAAGGGCAGAAAGCCATCGCCATTCCGCTGAATACCGGTACTGTCAGCACCTTCGATGCGTTTGTCGAGCAGGTGCGGCCGGCGCTGGCCCGGTTGGGCAGTGAACGTTTCGACTTTCTGGTGAACAACGCCGGCACGTCGCACCACGAACCCATTGCGACGACGACAGAAGCGCAGCTCGATAGCCTGTATGAGGTGCACTTCAAAGGCGTCTTCTTCCTGACGCAGAAGCTGTTGCCGCTGATCCACGACGGCGGTCGTGTTGTGAACATCTCGTCCGGACTCACGCGCTTTTCGTTTCCTGGCAGCGCATCGTATGCATCGATGAAAGGCGCGGTCGAGGTGTTGACGCGTTACCTGGCGAAGGAACTGGGTTCGCGTCGCATAGCGGTCAATACGGTCGCACCGGGCGCCATTGAGACGGATTTCAGCGGTGGCATGGTGCGCGACAATCCGGACGTGAACCGCTTTGTTGCCGACGCGACGGCGCTCGGTCGGGCCGGGTTGCCTGACGATATCGGCGGCATGATCGCCGCGCTGCTCGGCGACGCAAATCGTTGGGTCAACGGTCAGCGTATCGAAGTCTCCGGCGGGATGCTGGTCTAGTAAAAGCGCGGCGATAAAGGTCGAATCGCCAACGCGTCGTCTCGGCATCGAATTGCCGGCTGATACGTGATCCAGGTCGGCACGGGTGGGGCCCGCAGCGGCACGAAACTTCTTTCAAGAGTAATCTGTTGATCGATGAAACGCGGTACGGGAACGGGAAAATCGCCCACGCGCCTGTACCCTCTTGGGAGAGTGTATGAACTACGTCCGTCTCGGCAACACCGGCCTGCAGGTGTCGCCTATTTGCCTTGGGTGCATGACCTTCGGCGACCCGCAACGCGGCGCGCACCCCTGGACACTCGGGGAGGACGCCAGCCGCCCGCTGATCCGTAAAGCGGTCGAAAGCGGCATCAACTTCTTCGACACGGCGAACAGTTATTCAGCCGGTACGTCCGAAGAAATCGTCGGTCGTGCGTTGAAGGACTTCGCCCATCGCGACGAAATTGTGCTTGCAACGAAGGTGTACTTTCCGCCCGGGCTGTCGGAGGGCCCCGCCGCACCCAATGGTGCAGGCTTGTCGCGTAAAGCCATCTTTCAATCGATCGATGCGAGCCTGACCCGCTTGGGCACCGACTACGTGGATTTGTACCAGATCCATCGCTGGGACTATCAGACGCCGATCGAGGAAACGCTGGAAGCGCTGCACGATGTCGTGAAGGCGGGTAAGGCCCGTTACATTGGCGCCTCGTCAATGTATGCGTGGCAATTCGCGAAGGCCCTGCACGTCTCGAAAGCGAATGGCTGGACCCGCTTCGTGACGATGCAAAATCACCTGAATCTGCTGTATCGCGAGGAACAGCGCGAAATGCTGCCGCTGTGCGTGGACGAAGGCATTGGCGTGATTCCGTGGAGTCCACTGGCGCGCGGTCGCCTCACCCGCGATTGGAACGACAGCAGCGAACGCGAACAAAGCGATAACTACGGCAAGAAACTTTATGAAGCTACGGCCGATGCGGACAAGCGTGTGGTCGAGGCAGTGGCAGCGGTGGCCGCTGCCCGCGGGATTCCGCGTGCTCAGGCGGCATTAGCATGGGTGATGGGCACGCCGGGGGTGAGTGCACCGATCGTCGGTGCGTCGAAGCCGAATCATCTCGACGATGCCATCTCCGCGTTGGACGTGCAATTGACGGCGGACGAGCGGCAAACGCTGGAAGCGCCGTATGTGCCCCATGCGGTGGCAGGTCTGGCCTGATCAGGGCAAGCCGGCCGGGGTCGGGCCGTTGCCTCGACCAGAACGCGCGTTGGCTGCCCGAGCCGCCGACAAAGCAGGTGACAAAAACCTACTGCGGTACGGTCGCCCGATGCTACCGCAGCAGGTTTTCTACAATAATCTCAATTTATTTCATAAAATTATTAGAAAATCACTCCTGTTTTCAACAAAGGAGCAGACACCGGATTCGGGCATCCAGCGAGCGCCGATATCGGTGCGCGATGTGAATCACGTGCGTTCGAGAAACAGATATTTCGTACCTCCATATCGCAAGGTGTCCCCCTGGAGGTGATCCGTCTCTTCGCTCTAAAAAAGTATTTCTTTTCCTTACTCTAGCATTGATAGACGAAATTAAAGCATACTCCTAGAAATTGGCTCAGTTGGGCGTTGAATGTTTAAGAACTTCAGGAGCGGAGTTCGTTGTGATAACTCGAAATTTCTCGGAGGCGGACATTGTGGCAGCACTTCTCGACGGCTGCGCCGGTATGCCGATCAGAAAATTGTGTCGGGTTCATGGTATCAGTTGCACTACGTACTATCGCTGGAAGGGCAGGTATCTAGGTCTGTCGGTATCGCAACTCCGGGGCGTCCGAAAACTAGAGGCGGAAAATAGGCGCCTCATCCGAAGGCGGGACATCCTCATCTTGGAAAATGAGATAGTTAAAGCCGTGCTGGCAAAAAAAAAATGACGTCGAGTCGTTAGTTATGCACGTATAAACCTCAATCTGCGGCAATTGTGAGCGGCTGCAGCCGGGCAGCACCGCGGGCAGGATTCATCTTGTTTGGCTGTTGAATCTTTATTCAATCAGCCCCGAGCCGCAACTTAGGACCAACATCGCCCTCGACAACACCTTGAGGGAGTAGACGATGACGTCGCACGCATCGTTCTGCACTATCTCGCCGCATACGGGCAACTGGCGCAAGCATCAACGCCCCACGGGGTGCACGTGCATCGTCCAACATCAACGGGATGGCCGAGTTGCTGACGGTCGCGGCGAGTGGGAACGGAACGAGCACGACCCTATTGACCAAGTGTCGGATTCGGGAGATGGAAGCCGAAACCGCGGCCGAATGGCAGGACGGCGCGCTTTTTGATCTACGACAGGGGCGTTTTTGTCCCGATCAGTCACGCCGAGAATGCCGCAGCGGCCGCGCGTTGAATGACCTCGACGAGGATTTGCCGAGCCTTGTCAACCGACGCAAAGCATCTGTTGAGAGAGAGTATCAAACTTTGCAGTGCGCACTGACCCGTGGCGATCCGCTGGCTGTTTCGGACGTACTCGTGGCGGCGAAACGTGTCTGGTGAGCGCATCCGGAGATTACCGGCCCACTAAAGACCATCTCACGATAGTGTGCTGTTTTCTCAACGCGAAAGGCGTTGACGTGAAACTTGTGCGTGCCTACAGCTTTCGGTATTACATGCTCCGCGCGCTGCATGTCCTCGAATAAATTGATTTAGCGCAAACAGCTCGCTAAAACCCTTTCTCTTTGAGAATTTCCTTATGTAGCGCGCATCGCGGCGGTGGGATGCTTGTCGTCGCCCGTTTATGCAAGCGTCGCTGCGTGTTGTGCTAGGCGTCGAATCACAAAAGCGGATCGGGCAATTTCCTTGACTAGCTATTGCAAAATTTGCAGAGGCAATATGATGAGCGCGTCATCCATCCGAGTCGCTATTGTCGACGATCATGCTGTTGTGCGTCACGGTCTGGAGAGTTTTCTCCGAGAAAAAACCGATTATGCGGTCGTCGGGTCTTTCGAGAACAGTCGAAAACTGTTGGCGGCGCTGCCAGCGCTGAATGTCAGTCTGGTACTGATGGACTATGCGCTGGGCGACGACAGTATCGACGGCTTCAATTTTGTACGTGCGCTACGTGCTCACTACCCGCGAGTGCGTATCATTGTCGTTTCTGCTCACCTTAACGCCGTGACACAGGATCTTTCTTTGCGGGCGGGAGCGAATGGATTCTTCAGTAAGACGAGTGATATCGCCGCGTTGCCGCTTGCCATCCGGACGGTGATGCGGGGAGGGCGTTATCCGTCAGTGCCGGTCGGCGTGGCGGCAGAACAATTATTTGATGCGACGAGAGAGTCGGGCGAATATCAGTCAACAGACATCAATGCCAAAGGCGCCGGCGCATTGACGGCACGGGAAATCGAAGTGTTGCGGTGCTGCCTCGAGGGACTATCCGTTTCGCAAATAGCGCAGAAGTTTTCGCGAAGTAGCAAAACAATCAGCGGGCAGAAGCGCAGCGGCTATAGAAAGCTGAACATCGAGAACGATCATGAGCTTTATGGCCTCAAAAGGTTCTTGTAGTGTTGTCAAAGCTTGTTGTAGCGGCCTTTATCGCGTTGTTATCCGCGAGCTGCGCAGCGACGTCCTCAGATTCGCTGATGCTGTCACCGGCAGAGCGCGCTTGGTTGAGCCAGAATCCAGTCATCCGCTATGCGGTGGACCCGAGATGGCGACCAGTAGAGTATGTGGATGCAAACGGGCCAAGAGGACTCAGTGTGGCCTACCTTAAAAAGGTAGCCAGCGTGGCCGGGTTACGTATCGAATGGGTGTCTGTACCGTCTTGGGAAGCGGCCGTAGACGCATTTGCTACAGGGAAAGTCGATCTGCTGCCAGGCGCATTCACTGATGTTGATGCGTTGCGAGACGCGCATCCGCTTTATTCGCGGACTTATTATGTCGGCGGATCATTGATCGTCGCGGGAGGCGGCGCGGGAATGAACCACGATCCTGCCAGGTTAACGGGCAAGCGCGTGGCCGTGGAGGAGCACGGTAAATATCAGGGGTGGTTTCGTCGGCATTATCCGTCGGTCGGGCTGTTGGGTGTTTCAGACGAGGTTCGCGCAATGCAAGCAGTGGCGGACGGCGTCGTCGATGCGGCGGTCGTAACCGATGCGTTGGCGTTACCATTATTGCAAGATCGATACGCCGGCAAGCTCTTTGCGGTGGGAACCATTCCGGACATGCCGACGGTTATGCGCATGGCAATTCGTCCTGAACAGGCCATGTTGGCATCGGTGGTTGACAAGGCGCTGGGGAGCATTAGCGCGCGTGATGCCGCGGCGCTCGATGATGAGTGGCTGAGTCGGGCTGACTTTACGCGACCATCGCTGACCGGGCTGCTGCGTTATTTTACCGTCGAACTCGCGCTTGCGCTGGTGGCCGTTCTCGCGCTGGTATTCGGTTTGTATCAAGCTTATCGCTCGCGCGAAGCGGATCGCCGAAGCGCGAAGGAAAAAGCACTTTTTCTGGCGACCATGAGCCATGAAATTCGTGGACCCATCCATGCGATCGTTGGCCCATTGGAGTTGCTGAGCACGGCAGGTCGCAATGATGGCGAGCGCGCGCTGCTGGATGTCGCGGTTAACGCCGGCCACATGCTACTAAGGCTGCTGGACGACTTGCTCGACTTTTCGCGGCTGGAAGCGGGTGCGATCAAGCTCGATCTGCAACCTTGCCATTTTGTCGAACTGATGATGTCAATCGTCGAAATGTATCAGAGCGGTGCGCAGCAGAAGGGGTTGACTTTATCCTTGCATATTTCGCCGCCCGTGAGATCTGTGGTGTTGACCGATGCCGTTCGTATACGTCAGATCGTCGGTAATTTGCTGTCTAATGCGCTGAAATTCACGCTGAATGGCGGCGTCACGGTGACCGTCTCGCAGCAGACGATCGCGCCGGGCGTCGATGGTTCCGCTAGGCTGCGAACGGCGATCGAAGTTGCGGACACCGGCGTGGGCATTGCGCCTGCAATGCTCGACGGGCTGTTCAAGCCATTCGCCCGTGCACACCAGGCGAGCACTATGCCCGCCGCCGGAAACGGGTTGGGATTGATGATTTCGCGTCAGCTGGCCACTCTGTTGGGCGGATCGTTAACCTTGAATAGCGCGCCCGACGTCGGCACTGTCGCGCGGCTCGTCATCGTCAGTCCGCTCGATGTATCGTTGCCTTTATCAGCACCGCCGCCTTGCTCATCCGCGCCTGCCGCCGATGCCGAGGAAAGTCGAACGCCCATTCGAACGCCGGAAGAAAGGAACGGTGTCGACGCTGCCCGTCCGTCCATTTTGGTCGTGGACGATCACCCTGGTGTGCAACTCACGATGAAATATCAATTGGAGCGATTGGGCTTCCGGTGTGAAGTCGCCGAAGACCAGCATAGTGCAACCCGTGCATTGCTTTCCGGGGCGCACCAGGCCGCGTTGGTGGATTGTCACTTAAGGGATGGGGATACCTTTGACATGGTCATGGCATACCGGGAAGTCGAGGCGCGAACCGAACGCGCGCACCTGCCGGTATTCGGCATGTCTGGTAGGACAGATAGCCGCTATGCGCAATGCTGTCTTGCATGTGGCTTTGACGGCATTGTGACCAAACCAATTCGGATTGAACACCTTATGGACCTCTTTTCCCTATGGTTTCCGGCGGCAGCTACCGAATTTCCGGATGAGCCCGAGTCACGCTGCGCCGGTGGACCCGTGGACACGAAGGTGATTTTTGCCGAAGCGACTGCTAGGGACATTGCAGACATAAAGCGTGCACTGCATGACCACAACGTGGCCAGAA
>CAWUJR010000148.1:0-8235 GCA_963922375.1 uncultured Robbsia sp. | reverse complement strand
GGCGGTGGTCGACGAGATCGGGGCATTCGGTGCGCACGCGAAAGCCGTGCCCGCCGATGCCGCAGATCCCGACAGTGGACGAAAGCTCGTCGCCGCTGCAGTGCACGCATTCGGCAGCGTGGACGTGTTCGTCAACAACGCGGGTATATGTCCGTTCCATTCGTTTCTGGACATGCCGCAGGAGGTCTATTTCCGCACGATGAACACCAATTTGAATGGCGCGTACTTCGCGGTTCAGGCTGCCGCCAATCAGATGAAAGATCAGGGACGCGGCGGCGCGATCATCGCGATCAGTTCGATCAGCGCGCTGGTAGGCGGCGGCATGCAAACGCATTACACGCCGACGAAGGCCGGCCTGCATTCTCTGATGCAATCGTGTGCGATTGCGTTGGGCCCGTACGGTATTCGCTGCAATTCCGTGCTCCCCGGCACCATCGCGACCGATATCAATAAGGACGATCTGGCTGACCCGCAGAAGCTCGCGCAGATGGAACGCCGTACGGTCCTCGGGCGCTTGGGCAAGCCCGAGGACCTGATCGGTCCAGTCGTCTTTCTGGCGTCGGACATGGCGGCCTATGTGACGGGGGCCGCGTTGCTCGTCGATGGCGGCCTGTTTGTGAACTTGCAATAGATCCTTCTTCAAACCGATTATCTGGAGTCAAGCATGAGCACATCGACGACGACACGACCGGGTACAGCGACTACTCCGACTACTCCGACGATCAAACAGGTTCGCGCCTACACCCTACGGGGAGCAGGTGCCGATTATCACGATCAGGCGGATGGACACTGGATCGACGATCACATCTCCACACCGATGAGTAAATATCCGGCGTATCGCCAAAGTCGGCGCAGCTTCGGAATCAATGTGCTCGGCACGCTGGTCGTCGAAATCGAGGATAGCGCCGGTCATGTCGGCTTTGCTGTCACGACCGGTGGCGAGCCGGCGGCCTACATCGTCGAGAAGCATCTGGCGCGTTTTCTGGAAGGGGCAAAAGTCACCGACATCGAGAAGATCTGGGATCAGATGTATTTCAGCACGTTGTATTACGGTCGCAAAGGGATCGTCATCAATACGATCTCCGGTGTCGATCTTGCACTATGGGATTTGCTCGGCAAGGTTCGGCAGGAGCCGGTCCATCAGCTGCTCGGCGGCGCCGTACGCGACGAATTGCATTTTTACGCGACCGGAGCCCGGCCGGACCTCGCGCAGAAGATGGGGTTCATCGGCGGCAAGATGCCGTTGCAGCATGGGGCCGCCGAAGGCGTCGAAGGGTTGAACAAAAATCTCGCGCATCTGGCCGACATGCGTGAACGCGTGGGGAGCGACTTCTGGTTGATGTTCGATTGCTGGATGAGCCTGGATCTGAATTACGCGACACGGCTCGCGCAGGGTGCGCAGGCGTACGGCTTGAAATGGATCGAGGAAGCGTTGCCACCTGACGATTACTGGGGGTATGCCGCGTTGCGTCGCGCAGTGCCGCCGCAAATGATGGTCACCACCGGCGAGCATGAAGCGACGCGTTGGGGCTTTCGGATGCTGCTGGGGATGGGGTGTTGCGACATCATTCAGCCCGACGTCGGCTGGTGCGGCGGCATCACCGAATTGCTCAAGATCAGCGCGCTGGCGGATGCGCATAACGCATTGGTGATACCGCATGGTTCATCGGTTTACAGTTATCACTTCGTGGCCACGCGCCAGAACAGTCCGTTCGCGGAATTTTTGATGATGGCACCCAAAGCAGATGAGGTCGTGCCGATGTTCCATCCGCAATTGTTGGGAGAGCCGGTGCCGGAAAACGGCCGCATGCGCCTGTCGCGACTCGACAAACCGGGCTTCGGCGTCGAGTTGAACCCGGAGTGCGCACTGCATCGGCCTTATTCTCACTGATGCGCGACTGATGCGCGACTGATGCCACTGAAGCGCCATTGAGATGCAGTCGTATGTGCCGGTGGTATGCACCGGCACATTCGTTCATCCGTGCTCGGCGATACGAGAGGTCAACACGTGATCGGCCCACTGTCCGTTGATCTTCAGATACGCCCGTGCGTGGCCCTCGATCTCAAATCCGAGCCGCGCCAATAGCTTCCCGCTTCGCACGTTTTCCGGGCGGTAGTTCGCCATCACGCGATGCAAGCCGTAGTGCTCGAACACGAAGGCGATCGCGCATTCAAGTGCTTCCTGCATATAGCCTCGTCCCTGCGCTGCCGCCGCTGCGGAGAAACCGAGGTGACAGGCCTGGAAGGGACCTCTGACGATATTGGAAAAGCCGCATTGCCCAACCACCGCATGATTGTCCTTATCGCGAATCATCCAATGCAGCGCCGATCCTGCCACCATTTGCTGCTGCATCCCTTCCAAACGGCTTCGCGCCGCAGCAAGCGTGAAGAAGTCATCGGAACGCTCAGGCTCCCACGGTTGCAAATGGGCGCGATTCGTCAGGCTGTAGTAGAGGACGTCTGTTGCGTCATCGGGCGTCGTTTGACAGAGAAGCAGTCGAGACGTCTCAAGTTTTATCGCGGGGGCAGGCGTGGTCAGCATCGTTGTTCGTATGCAAAGGGCGACGGCGAAGCAGTCGGCCGCTGAGGCCTACCGGGTCGACTGAGCGTCATAACGATAGAAGCGGGTGTCCACCTTCATGACCGGGAACGCCGCCGGCAGCGTGTCGCGCGCGATCAGATCGAAACCATTTTTTTCGTAGAAGCGATGGGCAGCGAGAAACTGCGCAGTGGTTCCCAGAAAGACGGTGTCGAGCCCCTGCGATTCGACCCAGGCAAAGAGCGTATCGAGCAACTGCTGCGCTACGCCGTGCGCCTTGCCTCGGTAGGCCGCCGCCACGAACATTTTGCGTAACGCTGCCTGCCGATCGCCGATGTCGAGCAGACCGATGCTGCCGACGACCGTATCGTCCGAGAGCGCCACCCAGAAATTGCCGCGCCCGTGTTGATAGAAGGCCGCCGTGTCCAGCAGGTCCGGTTGATCGCCAAGTGTCACCGGGACGCCGAACTCTTCTTGTTGGATCGGAAGAATCAGCGATGCCACGCCTTGTTGGTGTCGTGCCGAGAATGGTTCGATGGCGATCACACGAGGCTGCATGGTTTTATCTCGTTCGATAACGGGGCGTCGTCAGTTTAAGCGAGATGGTGCCGTGGCGTCCAATACGGCGATGGAACGTTGAGGGGGTCGAGCGTGACACATCACATCGACCCACCCAGAACCTGTGCCCGCCGCGCGCCGGGGCGGTGCTTACCCCCCCATGATGGCGCTACCCGAAAGACCACGCTTCGATAGCGCCTTGCTCAGTGCGGCGATCACCGAGCGGTTTTGCTGCGCCGCGGCAATGTCAGTCACGGACTGGCCGCGACGGTCTCTGTGCGCCGGATTGGCGCCGTGCTCCAGCAAGGGGTCGAACCACTGCATCCGACCGAACAGCACCGCGAATACGAACGCCGTTTCGCCTGCATAATTCTCCGTATCGATGTCGCAACCGGCGTTGAGCAATAAGCCGATGACATCCCGATTGCCCTTGAAGAGCGCACCCATCAATGCGGTATTGCCATGCAGGTCGCCGATACAGACGTTGGCACCCGCTGCCATCAGTTGCTGCAACGTGTGCGGTTGGTCGTCGTAAGCGGCTAATATGGCCGCGGTGTATCCGCTGCGGTCTTGCGCATCGATCGGGAAGCCTGCCGCGATCATCGGCTGCAGGATGTCCCAACGCCCATGCCTTGCCGCATCGAACCAGTCGTCGCGATAACGTTGCAGCGCAACAGGCACCGTCACGGCAGCGTTCGTGGCGGCAGTGGCAGTGGCAGCGGCCGGTGCGGCAGCCGTCGTGGTTGCCGGAGATGGCGCAACCGGCATCGACAGCGTGCGTTCCTGCAACGGCGCGCACGCCGCACAGACGATCGACATCGCCGCAACGAATACGGCAAGCAGCGATGTGCGACGATCAAAGCACTTAGTCATTCGACAGGTCGGCCGACATCGATGACACCTTCGCATAGTCCATGTTCAGGCGCTTTGCCAAACGGCGTCCCAGGTCGGCGTTCGCTTTATTAAGATACGAGACTTCGGCATATTGATTCGAAGCGTTCGTTACCCGTTGCAAGTCGCCAACGAAAGCCGTGATCACATCCTGTTTCCCTTCGGCGCTCAAGCTGTCGTAGTACTGCCCCGCCTGCGTGAAGTCCTCGGTTTTGTGGATGGCCATTTGCTGCGTTGTCCCGCTGAGCGGCGTCTGCACGCTCTTGTAATGCGGATCTTGCGACAATTCGGCGATGCCCGACGGTTCATAGTTCACTTCGCCGGTGCGGCCGCTCGCATTCATCGTGCCGTCCTGGT
The DNA here is from genome assembly GCA_963922375.1 of uncultured Robbsia sp. Classification (GTDB taxonomy): domain Bacteria; phylum Pseudomonadota; class Gammaproteobacteria; order Burkholderiales; family Burkholderiaceae; genus Robbsia. The sequence continues at coordinate 3,890 of CAWUJR010000148.1, read as the reverse complement.
AGTTGTTATGCACCGGCACATGCGGACGATTGATCGGCAGCGAATTGTAGTTCGCACCCAGGCGATACATTTGCGCATCGGCATAAGAAAACAAGCGTCCTTGCAGCATGCGATCTTCCGACGGCTCGATACCCGGGACCATCCGCGACGGCGCGAACGCCGATTCTTCTGTCGATTCGAAGTAATTGTCCGGCACGCGGTTCAACGTCATCGTACCGATCTTGCGACTCGGCACATTCAGCCATTCCTTCGTGTCATCCAATGCGTCGTAGGAGAACCCGTTCAGATCGGACGGATTCAGCACCTGTACATACAGGTCCCATTTCGGAAAATCGCCCTTTTTGATCGCGCCATAGAGATCGTTCGTCATCATGTTCCAGTCGCTGCCGATCGACGCGGGAATCTGACCCGGACGCAGATCGTGCTTGCCTTGCTCGCTGACCCAGTGGAACTTGACGTAGTGCACTTCACCCTTGTCGTTCACGAACTTGAAAGCATGTACGCCCCAGCCGTCCATGTGCCGATACGAATCGGGCATGCCGTCATCGCTGTAGAGGTGAAGCAACATATTGCTGGCTTCGGGCGAATGCGCAAAGAAATCGAACGCCAACGACGGATCCTGTACACCGGTCACCGCACTGGGCTTGTTCGCATGCACGAAGTCCGGGAACTTGATCGCATCGCGGATAAAGAAGATCGGCAAATTGATGCCCACCAGATCCCAATTGCCTTGCGCGGTATAGAACTTCACCGCGAAGCCGCGCGGGTCACGTGCTTGCTCGGGCGAGCCGCGATAACCCATCACCGTGGAGAAGCGGACGAACACGGGCGTGCTGGTGCCTGGCGTGAAGACCTTTGCTTCGCTCAGATCGCTGATGTCCGCGGACGGGACGAAATCGCCGAACGCGCCGGTCCCCCGTGCATGCACCACGCGCTCCGGAATACGTTCGCGATCGAAACGCTGCAGCTTCTCGATCAGCGACGAATCCTGCAGCAAGGTCGGGCCTTCGGGTCCCGCCGTTTGCGAATTCTGGTTGTCGCCGACAGGGGCGCCGTTGTCTTTGGTCAGTGTGACCGCATGGGCAGAGGGCAGTGCCGCGACGCCAAACATCAAACAGAACAGGGTGTTTCGTAAGCCTTTCGAGGGTATTGCCATGATCGCTCCTTTGTTTCCCGAGGGACCTCGGAGAAAGGGGGCGATAGTAAGTCGGGCCGACGGCACAAGGCCAATCGTCATTTGCAATGGCTGCGATAGCCTACGCAAGAGACGGCATCGCAGGCAGCGCTTTTATCGACGATCGGCTGCGCGGCCAGTCGCCCTCGGTGCATAGGCGGAATTCTCCTTTTTGTAGTGGATCGTTTGTTTGCATTGTCGAAGAACATGATCCGGCGTATATCGGGAGAGTCGTGCGAAGCGCGAAAAATAGACGATAGACATCGGTCATCCAAGAAGGCATCAGGCGACCCGCGTTCGGGTCTTTCGATACGAAGGGGGCGGCGATGAGCATGGAAGGTCAATGCGCTGTTATTGGTGAGGAGTGCATGATAGATGGCGGATTTTTGTCCGGAACGGCATCGTCGCGAATCGCCGGCCTGGCGCGGGGAACGCATGACGATGATGCCGGCCAGTGCGGCATGCAGATCCGCTCGATGCCCGTGCGAGAGGGCCGTTACATCAAACTATGTTCGGAGGGATTCGATATCGGACGGCTGTTTGCGTTTTGCGCGAATACCTCCTGGTCGTTGAACCATTCGCCGATTCGGTGCGTGGGTTTTGCCGCAGGCGTTGCGATGCGGGTACGGGCGGGGCACACGGCAGGCGCGGCCTGTTCATCGCAAGCCGCAGCGGCCGGCTGGTCGGGCCTGTGGACGCGGATCGAACCGACGTTTCAGCGCTTTTTAGCAGACCGACGGCGAGCCACTTACCTCAAGATCGCCTGCGACGACGTGGATGTCGAATTTGGACGGATCGGCCGTCAATTCCTGGGTGCCGCCGTTGTCGAATTCGAAATGTTCGATCGCCGAGGACGTCCGTCGTCCTTACTCGGTTTGCCGCACCGCCTACCCGCACCGTCGACATGGCCGGCGCTCTCGCTGGTCTTCTCCGCTGCCGCGTCGACAACAAAGAGAATAGGGCTGCGTCGCTCGCGCGCCGCGTTGGATCGCGCGCTCGCGCGTGCGGTGAAATGCACGCTTGATACCGATCGCCCGATGCTGTCGCGTCTTCCCGTGTCAGTGCGGCATCAGGCAAGTGGCGCGGTTCAAGCGTGGCGCGATACATGGCGGTTCGCCGGTGCAGCCGGCAGCAGCATTGCTCGGACACTCGCGGATAAGCATCGCTCGCCGGTGCAGGCGCGCGCGCTCGTGCTCGCACTTCTGAGGTCGCACAGCACGATCGATTTTCGTAGCAAAGACGGGCGGATGGCTGCTTCGCGTTGTTTGGCGAGTGTCATCTGGCAGGCGTTTTTCGTGCGCGACGGGGTGCTTTATGAACCGACCGACGCATTGCATCGCTTGCTGGACTGTACCGATATCGGCGGCGGTCTTGCGCTGTCATCGATCACGCCAGCGCTACCCGCGCTGACGATGTCGACCCCGCCAGCGATGTGGGGGCATCGGGGCGGCATCGAGGCGATATCCGTGTTCCTGCACCGCAGCGATGCCTGCGAAGATGCAGGGGCAGGAGCAGGAGCAGGAGCAGGAGCAGGAGCAGGAGCAGGAGCAGGAGGGTCGGGCGACGCAGCGGCAGCGGAGTCTGCGGCGAACGTCGTCAGCGTTCAGCTGTGGTCGCATGGCGGCGATACGCGCGCGTGGGGCATGGAATCGATGCAAATCGCGTTAGACGATCCAACGCGGTCGATAAGCGAGGCGATTGAAGATACGATCGATATGGCGATCAAAGCCCGACGCGAGGTGACGCCTCCCGGAGGTCAATCGTATCGGGCAACGGCCGAGCGCTGGCGAAGCGCATTGCACTATATGGCGAAGGTATTGCTGTATCTGTCGCTGGATGACGCGCAGGTCAGCGAAGAGCGTCCTTACACCGACGTACTCGGTGCGTCCCGTGCGCACGATGCATCCGGTGCATTCGGAGCGTCCGACACATCCAGATCATCTCCCGGAGCGTCCGACACATCCAGATCATCTCCCGGTGCGAGCCGACACCAGCGCACCGCTGCTCGCGCAAAAATCGCATTGCTGTACGACCGCTGTCTGATCGGTCCTTCCACATTGCACCAGCCGTTGCCAGCGCAGGGCGGGATCGGCGGCGCACATCCATTGCGTACGCTTTGGCACCGTGGACAATTCCGGATGCAGTCGCACGGGTATCGCCATACGCAGCGTAAAGTGCGTTTCGATATGCCCGTCGTGATCCGAGCGGACGGGCCGGAGGCTGACAAATCGTGACCATCGGCGTTGACCCCATCACCCAGCGTCGTCGCGGGGTTGGCCTGATCGCGTATGACGCCGCGCGATCCTGTGGCGGCTATACGCTGATCGCGCCGCAGACGGGCGGCGGCCGCGTCTATCTGATCGATATGCACGGTATCGTCCAGCATGAGTGGGCGATGCCGGTGCGCCCCGGACGACATGCGGTTCTCTTACCGAACGGCAATCTCGGCTACAACGGCAATCATCGCCACTCTGCCGAGCGCTACGCGCCCTGGTCGATGTGGCATGGCGGCGACTTCTACGAAGTCACACCGGCCGGCGACATCGTCTGGCGGTATGAAGATCCGGCGCATCATCACGATGCCCAATGGTTGCCGAATGGCCATCTGTTATATGCCGCTTGCGAACCCGTGCCAGCGTCGTTCGCAGCGCGTGTGCCGGGGGGGGCGGGGGCGTGCTCGGTAAGATCCACGGGGGTGATACGGCCGATGCCGGGT
>CAWUJR010000147.1:0-8236 GCA_963922375.1 uncultured Robbsia sp. | reverse complement strand
GCCGGATGCGGCGACCATGGCGAGCGCGAGTAATGCGAGTGCCGCGATCATTTCCAGCAGCGTGAAGCCGTGCTGACCCCGCACTCTCCGACACGATCGGAACCGGTGTGGATGCACACAGGCGCGGCAGCGTTCGCGGGCGATCGTCATGGCGTACCCGGAGCGTTGCCCGGGAAATTCGCGCCGTTGTCGACGCTCGTGTTGGCTGCCGTGCCGTCACTGCGGCGAGAGGCGGGATCGGCGTCACTATCGGCCACGATACGTTTGTCGATCTCCGTCGCGCCGGTCAACCAACTGACATCGATGCGACATCGCATCCGCTGACGCAAGAGCGATATATGACCGCCGCTCGAACTACCGTCCGCAGCGAAGGCGATGCCGCTCACGCGTGCGCTCGACAACGCGTCGGCCCCGAAGACGCTGACTGCCAGGTCTAACGGCAGCGCATGTGTGCGTCCACGGAAATCGCGCAGCAGATGCGCGCTCGGGTCGATGTCGAGCCGTTGTGTGGTGCCGGTTTCCATCGCTTGAATGCGTGTCGCGCGCAGCAACGAAGCGGTATCGCTACAGGCTTTGTCCGCATGTGCCGCTGCCAGCCCTCGTGCGCTCGACATCGACAGCGCCGCCGCCGCCAGCGCCAGTAGCACGATGACCACCATCATTTCGAGCAGCGTGAAGCCGCCCGCACCGTCGAGACCTTCGGCGTGTACGGACGAGCGGCCGGTGGAAAGGACGGTGCGCATCGGTGATCGGAACGCGATTACTGCCAGTTGCCGACATCGGCGTCATAGCCGGTGCCGCCGGGCTTGCCGTCGCGTCCAAAGAACACCAGATCGTAATCGCCGTGGTCGCCTGGCGCTTTGTAGCCGAATTCATGACCGAACGGATCGCGCAATTCCGATGGCTTCGCATACGGGCCATGCCAGTTCGGTGCATTGTCCGGACGTACTGCAAGCGCCCCCAGATCCGGCGGAGGGGACCCATTATCCATCGTATAGCTATCGATCTTCATGCCCAGACTCGACAACTGCGCCTTGCCTGCACCCACTTTTCCCTTGGTGACGCCATTGCCGATCTGCCGCACGGTCACGGTGGCCACGATGGCGATCAGCACGATGACCGCCAGCATTTCGAGCAGCGTGAACCCGAGGCTGCGACGCGCCCGTGGACGGCGGTCCCGATTAAGCGCCCGGCCGAACCGTATGCGATTGCCGCGTGTCGGCGTCGAACCGTTCGTAGCGGCGCGCGCGGCGTCTATGGTCAAGTGTTCTGTGTTGCTAAGCATCCTGGGTGTCCTGAAGGGGTGACGCTATCAGCGAAATAGCGACTGGGGGAGTGCAACAGGGCGTCAAACGGTCACTCGGCAGGCCCTGAAACCGCCGTCAAATATTGTTCGTCATATCCATCAGCGGCAACATGATGGCCATCATGATGCCGCCCACCAATACCGACATCACTACCGTCAGCGTCGGCGTCAACGCGGCAAGCAGGCGATCGATGCTGCGTTTGCTTTCCGTATCGAAAAAATCCGCGGCCTTGAGCAGCATCGCATCCAGCGTCGCGGTGTCTTCTCCAACCTGGATCATCTGCACCGCGAGCGTGGGCAGCACATTGGCGCTGGCTAACGTGCGTGCGAGGCTATTGCCGCTTTTGACGCGGTCGATGGCGGTGTCCACCGCCGCCACGATCGCGTGATTGGTGCAGGTCTGCCGGGCAATCGTCAACGCTTGCAGCAGCGGGACGCCGTTACGCAACAAGGTGCCCAGCGTACGGGTGAGACGCGCACTTTCCAACTGTTGCACCAAGGGTCCGACCACCCGCCATTTCAGCAACTGACGATCCCAGCGCAGGCGCTTTTCCGGTTGCGAGAGCAAAGCGCGAACGCCCGCGGCGACTGCCAATGCCACCAGTAAGATCGCCCACCATCCTTGCTGCAACACCGCGCCGACACCCAGCACGAACTGCGTGATCCACGGGATAGGGACATTCATTTCGTTGAAAATGGGCACGAACTCCGGCACGACATACGCCAGCAGCAGCGCGATCGATCCGACGACGCCGATCATCAGAAACGCCGGATAGATCAGCGCGTTGCCGACGCTGCCGCGCAAGTTCATTGCCCGTTCCAGATACGTTGCCAGCGAGGCCAACGTATCGGCGAGTTCGCCGCCGGCTTCGCCCGCGCGCACCATTGCGAGATAAAGCGGCGGGAACTGATCATGTTCCTCCGCGAGTGCGGTCGACAACGTTCTGCCGCCTTTGACTGCATCACGGATGCGGGTGATCATCTGCGCGCCTGGGCTGCCGGCGCTAGCCAGTGACAACAGCGTGGCGAGTGCCCGATCGATCGGTTGACCGGCCTGGATCAACACGGCGAACTGTTGAGTGAATTGCGCCAGCTTTGCCCCGGAAAGCGGGCGCCGACGTCGCCAGCTGCCCAGCCACGATGCGGAGCTGCTCGCGCGCATGTCGATGACGACCAGCCCCTGTTCCTGCAGCTGCGCAATCCCCTCGGCGAGCGTATTGGCCTGGCGCACCCCGGCCACCGGTCGTCCGGCGCGATCCACCGCACGGTAGCGAAACTGCGCCATGCTCAGGTCTCCGAGATCGAGCGGACGACTTCTTCAATGGTGGTGACGCCGGCCAATGCCTTGCGCAGCCCATCCTCGAACATCGTCGTCATGCCTTTTTGCTTCGCAGCCTGCTCGATTTGCTGTGCATCGTTACGCTGAATGACCATTTGGCGCAGCTCGTCGTCGAGTGCAAGGAATTCGCTCAGCACGCAACGCCCGTGATAAGCGTCGGCTTCGACCACGCCCGGTTTGGGCCGATAGAGCAGAATCGGGCGCGCGTCGGTATAGGCATCCAGTCGGTAGTGCGCGATCGTTGCAGCAGACGCCGGATAGGCCTCGCATTGGTCGGGATCCAGCCGGCGCACCAGTCGCTGCGCGACGATGCCGTGTACGGTGGAGGCGACCAGATAGTCGTCCGCGCCCATATCGAGCAATCGCGCGATGGTCGCCGCGGCACTGTTAGTATGCAGCGTGGAGAGTACCAAGTGGCCTGTCAACGCGGACTGGATGGCGATGCGGCACGTTTCGAGATCGCGCATTTCGCCAATCATCACGACATCCGGGTCCTGCCGGACGATCGAGCGCAGCGCGGCGGCAAAGTGCAAACCGATCGATGGTTTGACTTGAATCTGATTGATACCGTCGAGCTGGTATTCGACTGGGTCTTCGACGGTGATGATTTTCCGATCGGGCGTGTTCAGATGGGAAAGCGCCGTATAGAGTGTCGTCGTCTTGCCCGAGCCGGTCGGACCGGTTACCAGCAAGATGCCGTGAGGCCGTTCGACCGCGCGCAACAGTTGTTCGCTCGCCTGCGCATCGAAGCCGAGCGAAGGCAGGTCGAAGACCACCGATTCGCGATCCAGAATCCGCATGACGACGGACTCGCCGAAACTTGTCGGCAACGTGGAGACGCGCAGGTCGAGTTCCCGACCCTGTAGACGCAGCATGATGCGGCCGTCCTGCGGCAGGCGACGCTCGGCGATATCAAGTTTCGCCATGATCTTGACGCGCGAGATCACGGCGGCCGTCGAGCTCGACGGCGGTGCCTCGGCCGCGCGTAACACACCATCGACCCGGTAACGAACCTTCAGCCGCTGTTCGAACGGCTCGATGTGAATATCGGACGCGCGCTCTTCGACCGCACGCTGAATGATCAGATTGACCAGGCGGATCACCGGTGCCTCGGATGCGAGGTCGCGCAAATACTCGACGTCCTCGGCGACGCCATCGGCATCGCCGAGCGCCTCGACGATCGCGCTCATCGCGCTGCGCCCCTGTCCATAGAAGCGTTCGATGGTTTCACTGATCTGACTGCGGATACCGACGCTCACGCGCACATCGCGTTCGAGTGCGAAACCGCACGCCTCGGCGGCATAGTGATCTGTCGGATCGGCAACGAGCAAGACGACCGTGTGCTCGTCGGTGGCCAGCGGCACCAGCGCATGGTGTCTCAAAAATCGTTGTGACAGTGTCAGCGCGGAGGGTGCCTTCAGTTCGACAACGGCGTGCACGTTACCGTTGCCGACGTCATGGTTGGTCTCACCCACCGCGCGGGGCGTTGCGTGAGGAGGATGGGCCGCATGCGCATCGTCGATCGCGGCAGACAAATCGGCGGTTTCGTTGGCCCAATCCGGCACCGGGAGGCTGGAGAGCGCTTCGGCTTCGATGAGCGGAAGTTGGAGCGTAGCGGACCATGCGAGCGCGATATCTCGCTCCGACGCGACGCCCAAGCGAGTCAACAGCGCGACGAAGGGCTCGTCGCTGCTATCGCTGAGCCGCCGCACGCGCTCGAAGTCACTTGCTCTCAGGCGATCGTTCGCCACGAGCCACGTCCCCACGTCCCGTCCTGCCTGGACGGCATCGATACGAGCATTGAATGGGGCGGACGGGGGTACGGCGTGCTGCGGCATGCGGCGTCAATCCTGCTTATTGCGCGGAGACCGTCTGAGCGGCGGACGATTGCGCAATCGTTTTACCGGTGCGGGGATCCGTGCCGGTTTCATGCTCGGAGGCTTGCACCGCGCCCGGGTGACGTTGCATTCCGATCGGGTGACGACGATGTTGCTTTTCGAGCGGCCGCAGAGTGTCGCTGGTCGAATGTTGCGGATTCACTGTCGCGATGGTGACCGGCGACAAATGCTGCCAAACGGTTGCGCTCGGCTGTGCCGAGCGGGTACCGCTGGTGCTGGTGCTGGTACTCGTGGCGGTAGACGTGGTGCTCGAGCTCGTGCTCGTCACGCTGCCGTCGGAATCCGTCGCTGCCCACGCGCTACCGGCCGCGAGGACGAGCAGCGGGGCCGCTACAGCAATCAGCAGTTTCTTCATTTCTAATCCTTCCGGGGGTGGAAAGCGGTGATTATAGTCACTGATTAAAAATCATCACGAAAAGATTTTTGTTAGAGATTGTTAATGGAATGAATGCGTATGCGTCATGTATTAGGCCTTGCAAGATTTAGAAATTAAACGAAAGGTTTAAGCGTGGCAACGTGCCGCATTTAGCAATTCAATTTACATGGTATCTGGCAGTACGTCACTAATTGTACACTGATGTTAAAAATTGTATCAATGGTTGCCCTCATAAACAATTGCCGCGATCTTTAGCGCTGTCGGCGCTGGGATCGTTTTCTCCGGTCGATTTTTCCGAATTTCTTTGCGAGACTCATTTCACTTCGGTCACTATTTCCGTTTCGATTTGTTGCACGGATCCCATGTCACGCGTCGTAATAGATCCACTCGGTTCGCTATAGGACGATTATATAGCCGCTCCTATAGCAGGCGTTTTTGACGGATTTATTAAACAGTTTATCGATTTTCAACGTTCCCGAATTTCCGTCAGGTCATTTGGCTCTACCACCACGTCTAAATAAACTGCGTATGAAATTAAAAATATCGCTTTTGGTCGTATTAAGCGCGCTGTCTGCTTACGCGTCCGCTCAGGATCAGTCGTCGTTCGGCGGTAACGACGGCAGCGATCGCTTCGGTCAGCAAGATCGTGCCGGGCAGTTCGACCGCGCAGAGCGCGCGCTGCAGCAGCAGGCTGCGAAAGATGTCGGCCAGATGAGTTTGTCGGACAAGGTGGCCGAGATGAGCGGTACCGGCTCTTGGGACTACAAGGCAATCTCTCAGTTCGGTCTGCCCCAGATCAAGGGTGCCGACGGCGGGATGGGGATCCGTTATAGCTCACCGGAAGGCGTAAGCTTCCCGGCGGGGCCGGCATTGGCGTCGACGTGGAATATCGAGCGGGCGAAGGAATACGGGATCGGCTTGGGGCATCAGACTTTTATCAAGGGCTATCAGCAAGTCACGGGTCCGGGCATGAATTTGTACCGGATGCCGTACGGCGGACGCTCTTTCGAATACCTGAGCGGCGAAGACCCGTTCCTCGGTGTCGAGCTGGCACCGGCAATGATCAACGGGATCCAGTCACAAGGTGTATGGGCCGACGCGAAGCATTTCGTCGCGAACGATCAGGAAGCGGACCGCTTCAACATGACGGAGACGATCGCCGAGCGCACACTGCGTGAATTGTATCTGGTGCCGTTCGAGTCAGCGGTGAAGAACGCGAATGTGGCCAGCATCATGTGCGCATTCGTTGGGGTGAACACGTCGCATCCGGTTTGTGAGAACGAACATCTGGTGCGCGACGTGCTGAAAAACGAATGGGGCTTCACCGGTATTGTCGAAACCGATTACGGCGTACTCGACGACACGTTGTTGGCGGCGAACGCCGGTGTCGATATCGAAAAGCTGTATGCAAGCTATTTCACGCTCGACAATATCTCGCCGTATCTCGCCAGCGGTCAGATTTCAGCGGACACCATCAACGACAAGGTCAAGCGCATCATCGCGCGCGTACTCGCGTACAACTTTGAAAATGCGATCAGTTACACGAACCACACCGCTGATGATCCCGCCGCCGAGCGCGCATCGCTCGACGTTGCGCGCGAAGGCATGGTCCTGCTGAAGAACCAGGATCAGTTGTTGCCGCTGCAGCACGGTAAGGTCAAGCGCATCGCGGTCATCGGCGCACTCGCCCATGATGCGCCGCCCAACGCCGGTGGTAGCGGTCACGTGGACGCGGTCAACTGGGTCTCGGAAAGCGATGGTGTGCGCAACCAGGACAGTCATGCGAAGGTCGACTTCATCAGCGCGATGAGCCTGGTGCCGCTGGACTCGATCTGGAGCACGACGGACAGCAGCGGCAACGCGGTCCAGGGCCTGACGGCGCAGTACTTCTCCAATAATGACTTATCCGGAACGGCGGCCGCGACACGCGTCGAACAGCACGTGAATCTGGATGCATCGAATTCGTCCAATTTGCCGAGCGGTCTGCCGACATTGTTCTCCGCGCGCTGGAGCGGCACGGTGACGCCGACGGTCACGGGCGACCAGGTGTTCAAGGCACGCGCCAGCGGTACGGTGCGCATCTACGTGAATGGCGAGAAGATCGTCGACAACGGCGACGGTGCCACGTTGCCGGATAACGCGATCCCGCCGACGATTCCGGTCTCGGGCAAGATTCACCTGGAGGCGGGCAAGACTTATACCGTCAAGGTCGAATACGAACAGCGTTCAGGCTATATTGCGACGATGGGGCAATGGTACGGCTTGCAGCTGAGCTGGGCATCGCTGGCGCCGATCGCCGATCTGTCGAAGTACGATGCGGTCGTGATGGCGGTAGGTAACAGTAACGAAACCGAAGGCGAGGGCTATGATCACGGCTTCTCGTTGCCGGACTACGAGAGCGAGTTGATCCAGAACGTGGCGAAGGTCAATCCGCGTACGATCGTCGTGATGCACGGCGGTACGGCGGTAGATATGCACGACTGGATCGACAAGGTGGATGGCGCGATCGAAGCCTGGTATCCGGGGCAGAATGGTGGCCAGGCATTGGGAGAAATTCTTTACGGCGACGTGAATCCGTCGGGTAAGTTGCCGATCACGATCGATGCAAAGGTCGAGGACAACCCGGCCTACGCAAGCTATCCGGTCTATCGCAACGACACCAGCTATAACGCGATGACCTATAAGGAAGGCGTGTTCCTCGGTTATCGCGGCTATGAGAAAGCGCATCGCAAGCCGCTGTTCCCGTTCGGGTTCGGTCTGTCGTATACCACGTTCCGTTACGCCAACCTGCAGGTGACGCCGGGTGTCGCCATCGGCAACGTGCCGGTGCGTGTCAGCTTCGATATCACCAATACCGGTCACCGCGCCGGGTCGGAAGTGGCCGAGCTGTATGTGTCGCCGCCGCACGCGGACGCCTCGCGTCCGCTGAAGGAGCTTGAAGGTTTCGGCAAGGTATTCCTGCAGCCAGGCGAGACCCGTCGGATGACCATCCTGTTGAACAAGCGTTCGTTGGCCTATTACGACGTTGACGCGAAGGGATGGAAGGTCGATGCCGGCAGCTATCCGATCCAGGTGGGCGCATCGTCGCAGGACATTCGTCTGCATGGCACGGTCTCGAATCTGACGGCAGCAACGCTGTCGACGAAGACGAGTAATCCGTTGCCCGATCCGGCGGCGGTGCTGGTCGATCCGAGCAAGCACTTGTAAAGCAGCAGGGTAGCAGCGAGGAGAAGGGCGCAGGCCTCCGGCAGATTTTATCTGCCGGAGGCCTTGCTAATTCAACAGCGTCCAGCCGTCGTGGCTGTGGATCAGGAACG
>CAWUJR010000146.1:0-8326 GCA_963922375.1 uncultured Robbsia sp. | reverse complement strand
CGCCGTCAGCGCGCAAAGCCCGAGCGATGCGCTGACCGCCGCGCGCCTCTGGCACCAGTATGCGCCCGCTTCCACGAAAGCCATGCAATTCGATGCGACGCTGCTCGTGTTGAATGGGTATCTGGACGAAGCGCGACCGTTACTGGCGCGTCAGTTGGCGTCGGTGCCGGATGCGAGCCGCGGCGATGCGATTCTGGCGTTGCAGGCGTTGATCGGGCGTGGGCCCGACCGGATCGGTGGCGTGCAGACACTGCGCCAGTTGCTTACAGGCGATATGCAGCGGCCCGAGGCACTGACCGCGATCGGACGCCAGCAGATCGTCGCGAACGATGCACCGGATGCGCGTGTTTCGTTTGTCGCCGCGCTGAAGCTCAAGCCCGACTATGCGCCGGCAGCACTCCAGCTTGCCCAAATGGGCAACGACGAGCGCCATGACGCCATTACCATCGTCTCGGCCTATTCGGACCAGCATCCGAAAGAGCACGATGCACGTTTCCTGCTCGCTCAGCTGTATCTGGCCGACAATCAGATCGACCCGGCGCGCAAGGAATTCGAAATACTGCACAAGGCCGATGGAAACGACCCGGCACCGTTGTTTGCGCTGGGACTGCTGAGCCTGCAAGCGAAACAGAACAAGGCCGCCGAGAAATACTTCGAATCCTACGCGGAGCAGGCGCAAAAGCAGGACAGCGCCTCCCCCGGCAAGCCAGGCGAGATGCGTATCGACGGCGGTCCGGCCTACATCTACCTCGCGCAGATCGCCGTCGAGCGAAAGGATCTGCCCGCCGCGGATGCATGGCTTGCAAAAGTGAATCCGAAGAGCAGCCAGTATGTCACCGCGCAATCGGCACGGGCCGACCTGCTTGCCTCGCAGAAACGTTACGACGAAGCGAGTGCGGTGCTGGCCACCGTGCAGCCCCGCAATGCACATGAAGCGATCATGCTCGGACGGGCAGATGCCCGTATCCAGATGGAGGCCGGTCACACGTTGCTGGCCGAGCAACGCCTCGCTGCGCTGCAATCGCTTGCGCCGGATGATCCCAGCGTCGTCTACGACTATGCGCTTGCGGCGGACCGCAACGGCCACTATACGGTCATGGAAGCGCAGTTGCGTCATCTGATTGCGCTCGAACCGGACAGCGCCGAAGCCTACAATGCGTTGGGTTATTCGCTGGCGGAGCGCAACGAACGGCTCGATGAAGCGGACAAATTGATTCAAAAAGCATTGTCTCTGGCGCCCGGCGACCCGTCGATCACCGACAGCGCAGGTTGGGTCAAATACCGGCTCGGCGACTACGACCAGGCACTCGCGCTGCTGCGTCGCGCTTACCAATTGATGCCGAATGCAGAGACCGGCGCGCACATTGCCGATGTGCTCTGGAGCCAGGGCAAGCAAGACGAGGCCCGCAAAGCGTTGCGTGCCGCGCAGCAACTCGATCCGACGGACGATACGTTGCTGAAGACGATGGCCCGATTGAAGGTCAGCCAGCAATGATGAGCGCACATTCCTCGATGACGCGCTGGCTCGCATCGCGTGGCGCTGCTTCAGGTCTCTCTGCTTCAGGTCCTGCTGCTTCACGCCCCGCTACATCAAGCGTCGCCGCTGCGGGCGCGCCGCGCCTCGCACGCTGGATGCTGGCCGGTAGTATGGCGATCGGGCTCGCTGCGCTGACCGGCTGCGCCACGCAACCGCAGAAAGCCGCCGTAGCGACGTCGCGCGCAAGCGAGGCGACCGAATATCAAGGTCGATTTGCCGTGCATTATTCCGATCAGAATGGCCAGATCCGCGACGCCTATGGCAATTTCGATTGGGTCGAGCAGGCGGACGCGGTGACGCTGTCGCTGCGCAACCCGTTCGGCAGCACGCTCGCGATCGTCGGGGCGACACCGACCAGCGCGACACTCGAAGTCCCGAATCATGCGCCGCAGACGGCGTCGAACGTCGAGGACTTGATGCAGCAATCGCTCGGCTTCCCGATGCCGGTCTCCGGGCTGCGGTACTGGTTGAAGGATCAACCGTCGCCGCAATCGCATGCGAAAACCGCGACCGACGCGAACGGCCGCATCACACAAATCGTGCAGGATGGCTGGCAGATCGATTATCTCGCTTTCGCCGACGCGACTGGCAGTGGCAGTGGGAGTGCCGGCACCGACCCATCGTCACATCGCGTGCAACGGATGAATCTGACGCGCAAGGGCGCGTCGGTTGATGCCCCGCTCGCCGTCAAACTCGTCATTAATCCCTGAACTCGTCCGCTCAACGCATGTCGCTGCCTTCCGTCGCCCTCGCCCCTGCCACCGCCACACCGCACGTGCTGCATGATTGCCTGGCACCCGCCAAGCTGAATCTGTTTTTGCACATCACCGGCCGTCGTGCCGATGGGTACCACGCACTACAGACGGTCTTTCAGTTGGTCGATTGGGGCGATCGGTTGCACTTCACGCGTCGCGACGACGGCCTTGTCACGCGCCTGATGCCCCTCCCCGGCGTCGACGAAGCATTCGACCTGACCGTGCGTGCCGCACGGCTGCTGCAGGTGCATACGGGTTGCCGCTTCGGCGTCGATATCGCCGTCGACAAGGTATTGCCGATGGGCGCCGGTCTGGGCGGCGGCAGTTCCGATGCCGCTACCACACTGCTCGCGTTGAATCGTTTATGGGAGCTGAACCTGCCGCGTGAGACATTGGAAGCGCTCGGCCTCCAGTTGGGCGCGGACGTGCCGTTTTTCATCTTCGGCCGTAATGCTTTTGCCGAGGGTGTCGGGGAGCAACTGCAAGCCGTGGACACACCGCAAACCCACTATCTGATCGTGACGCCACCGGTTCATGTTTCGACAGTAGAAGTTTTTACCTCAAAAGATTTGACACGTGATTCGAAATCGATCACAATTACGGACTTTCTCGGGGCACGCAACAAATCACCCACGCAAGCAGATCGCGTGAGCGCCTACCCCGATGCCTCTGGCGCAGAACGAGACGGTCGATTACTTTTCGGTCGAAACGATATGCAGACGGTGGTAGCAGAGAAATATGCCGAAGTGGCGCAAGTGTTGGCGTGGTTTTCAACGGTTGCGCCAGCGCGGATGTCGGGATCCGGAGCAAGTGTATTTGCTGCGTTTTCCGATAGGCAGGAAGCGCTTGCGGTGCAAGCCCGATTGCCAGTCGCGTGGAGAAGCCAGGTGGCCGATAGTTTGTCCGAGCACCCGCTTTTCGATATGGCCGTTTAGTTAGAAGCGACGCAGCATTGAAAAATAACTGCGAAAAGTTCTGGCAAAACGAAAAAATTAAGCGTACAATGTGCGCCGGACGCAGCGAGTAACGAAGCGCTTTTCAGCGAAACGTCACAGCGATGCAATCCGAAAGAAGTTGGTAGTACCAGCGCAGAACGCCGCGCTATAGTGAAGATCGTAGGGGAGTAGCCAAGTTGGTTAAGGCACCGGATTTTGATTCCGGCACGCGAGGGTTCGAATCCTTCCTCCCCTGCCACCGAATTCGTCGCATCGAGCGATTTGCATCTTGACGGTGCATCCCACAGCATCCACGTTCGATCCCATCGTGCCTCTCCTTTGTACGATGCGTTCTCTCGGTCGAACGGGCAAGCCAAGACAGTCCGATGACGAAGCAAAAGCAAGACGTTACGCTTTCGCGTGACGCAGCCATGCAGCAACACCGCCTCACATCACGAATCGCCCCATTCCAAGCCTTACCCCCGAGCAAAGACACCATGAACGAAGGCCTGATGGTTTTCACTGGCAATGCCAATCCTGGTCTCGCTGAGGAAGTCGTCAAGATTCTCGGCATCCCGTTGGGCAAAGCCATGGTCAGCCGTTTCTCCGACGGTGAGATCTCGGTCGAAATTCAAGAGAATGTCCGGGGTAAGGATGTTTTCGTCTTGCAATCCACCTGCGCGCCGACCAACGACACGCTGATGGAATTGATGATCATGACGGATGCGCTGCGTCGCGCGTCGGCAGGTCGGATCACCGCAGCGATTCCGTATTTCGGTTATGCGCGCCAGGATCGTCGCCCGCGCTCCGCGCGGGTCGCAATTTCCGCGAAAGTGGTCGCGAACATGCTGCAGATCGCCGGTGTGAACCGGATCATCACGATGGATCTGCATGCCGATCAGATCCAGGGTTTTTTCGACATTCCGGTTGACAATATCTATGCGACGCCGGTGTTGCTGGACGACCTGCGCAAGCGCAACTACGACAATCTGCTGGTCGTCTCGCCTGACATCGGCGGCGTGGTGCGCGCCCGGGCGCTGGCAAAGCAATTGAACACCGATCTGGCGATCATCGACAAGCGTCGGCCGAAAGCGAATGTTTCCGAGGTGATGAACATCATCGGTGACGTCGAAGGTCGGAACTGCGTGATCATGGACGATATGGTGGATACCGCAGGGACGCTGTGCAAGGCGGCCCAAGTGCTCAAGGAACGTGGTGCACTGCGCGTGTTCGCTTATGCGACGCACCCTGTGTTGTCCGGGGGTGCCGGCGCACGTATCGCATCATCGGAACTCGATGAGCTGGTCATTACCGATACGATCCCGCTAAGCGAGGAAGCACGCAACTGCGAGAAGATCCGCACGTTGTCGAGCGCCGGCCTGCTGGCCGAGACGTTCTCGCGGATTCGTCGCGGCGACTCGGTTCTGTCGCTGTTTCAAGACGGCGAGTTCATGCCCTGAATTGCCGCTTTTCCGACCGTCGTATCTCGGAAAGGCACAGTCGGCGCGAACGAACGAAGGTTCGTGCCGTTTTTAAAAGGATCCCGCAGTCGATGTGCGGTAAGGGCGCCTGGTGCAAGCCGGCCCCACCTGCATCGAACTGTCAGGCGATCCGATACACTGCCTGGTCGCGGGCGGTTTTTGGAGAAACAAGATGGACGTTATCGCTTTTGAGCGCAGTGCACAGGGAACGGGTGCGAGCCGCCGCCTGCGCGGCGCAGGCAAGACCCCCGGCATCGTTTATGGTGGCGGCGAACCGCAAGCGATCGAGCTCGATCACAATGCGTTGTTCCATGCTCTGCGCAAAGAATCATTCCACGCATCGATCTTGAACCTAAAGGTCGGCGACGGCGCCAGCCAGCAAGTGTTGCTGCGCGATGTGCAATACCATCCGTTCAAGCCGATGGTTCTGCACGTCGACTTCCTGCGCGTGGATGCATCGAAGGTTCTGCATACCAAGGTACCGGTGCACTATCTGAACCAGGAAAGCTCGCCGGCTGTGAAGCTGAGCGGCGGCGTGATCACCCACGTCCTGTACGACCTGGACATCGTCTGCCTGCCGGCCGTGCTGCCGGAATTCGTCGAAGTGGACATGTCCAACTTCGTACTCGGCCAGACGCTGCATGCGAAAGACGTCAAGCTGCCGAATGGCGTGACCCTGGCACCGGCGTTCGCGCAGGAAAACCCGGTGATCGTGTCGGCATCGGCACCGGCGGCGGTCATCTCGGAAGAGAACGACGCTGCTGCTGGCGACGCGGCTTAATTCGCCAGACGCTGCATGGCTGGATGGTCAGCCATGCGACAGCAGCCGACGACGGCGTTTCGCTCATGTCGTCGGCTGCCGAGAAACACCCGCCCTGCTCCGCTCGGCGGGTTTTTTTTTGCGAGAGATACGATGATCCGAATGATCGCCGGGCTCGGCAATCCGGGCCCTGAATACGTCACGACGCGACACAATGCCGGTTTTTGGCTGGTCGATCAGCTCGCGCGCGAGGCGGGCGCCACGCTGCGGCATGATCCGAAAATGAATGCGCTGGTCGCCAAGGCGCGCCTGTATGGCGAAGAGATCTGGTTGGTCGAGCCACAGACTTTCATGAATCTGTCGGGGCGTTCGGTCGGCGGCCTGGCGCGCTTCTATAAAATCCTGCCGGACGAAATTCTTGTCGTCCACGACGAACTCGATCTACCTCCCGGCGCGGTGAAATTCAAGCGCGGCGGCGGCAGCGGCGGTCACAATGGGCTGAAAGACATCAGCGCCCAACTGACCACGCAGGATTATTGGCGCTTGCGCATCGGCATCGGGCATCCGCGCGATCTCGCCCCGGCACAAGCCGGCGGAAAACCGGATGTGGTGAACTTCGTGCTGAAGGCACCCCGACGCGAAGAACAGACGCTGATCGATGCCGCGATCGAACGCAGCCTCGCGGTATTGCCAGCGTTCGCGAAAGGCGAGATGGAGCGCGCTATGATGGCGCTGCATCGAAACGCTTAACCGCGCGCGTGCCTGATCAAACCAGCTTTTCGGCGGTCAGTGAGCGGTACTTCTCCATCAATGCCTCGTGCGATTCCGAATGATTCGGATCGAGCGGAATGCACTCGACCGGACAGAGCATCTGGCACTGCGGCTCATCGAAATGGCCGACACATTCGGTACATTTGCGAGGATCGATCTCATAGATCTCGATACCCATCGAGATCGCCCCGTTCGGGCAGGCCGGTTCACAGACGTCGCAGTTGATGCATTCGTCGGTAATGATCAACGCCATTTCACCACCATGACCTTCATTGATTCCCATTGCGGCGGGGCTCGCCGGAGACTACTTGGCGCTATTGTACAGCCTGCGCTAAAGCCATTCGCGGAGCATGGTGCCGGTCACTCCACCACGGCGGCGCGTGGTCCCGGGATCCCAAAATGTCGTGCGAGTGCGTCGACGACGTTTTCCGCCATGGCCTGGCGCGTTTCCTGGGTGGCGGAGCCAAGATGTGGGGCCAATACCAGCCGAGGATCCTTTCTGAGCGCCTCGGGCACGGATGGCTCATGTTCGAAGACGTCGAGTGCCGCGCCGGCGATGCGGTTTTCCGCCAACGCGGCGATCAATGCCTGCTCGTCGACGACCGGACCTCGGGCAACGTTGACCAGGAAGCCGTCCGGCCCTAGTGCGTCCAACACACGGGCATTCACCAGATGGTGCGTCGCCGCCGACAACGGGCAAGTCAGCATCAGCATGTCGCTGTTCGCTGCCAACTGCACGATATCGTCGTAATACGGCAAGTTGACCATTTTGCGCCTCGGACCGAAATACGCTATCCGCGCGCCGAACGCCTGCAACCGATCGGCCAGTGCCGAACCGATCGCACCAAAACCGACAATGCCAACCCGCATCCGCGAAATCGAACGGCTCAGCGGAAATTGCCCTTCGCCGGACCATGTCCCGGAACGGACAAACGCGTCGGCCTGGACCAGATTGCGCGTGACCGCCAGCGCCAGCCCGATCGCGGCATTCGCCACATCGGCCGCCAGTATATGCGAGGTGTTTTCGATCAGGACGCCGCGCGCCTTTGCCGCTTCGACATCCACGTTATCGAGACCCGCGCTGTAGCTGGACAGGATCTCGAGGGCCGGAACCGCTTCCAGAAAAGCCGCATCGATCTTCGTCTTACGCAATGCGACACCCCGGATCGTGTGACCGTGTTCTGCAAGGAAAACTTGGGCGGCGCGCGGGTCTTTCGGCAGATCGAGAACGGTGAACAACGCGTGCAGTTCGTCGGTGGCCCAGTCCGGCAGCTCCGCCGCTTTCAGAATGATTGGCTTTGGCATGTCGTGTCGCGTTTATAGAGAGTCAATGATCGTCGACGGTTTCGGCGACCTTCTGCTTCAGTCTGGCTTCGACCGACGGAAAAACGAATTTGCTGACGTCGCCATGTAACTGGGCGACTTCTCGGACCATATTGCCGGAAATGAACTGGTATTGGTCCGACGGGGTCATGAACATCGTTTCGACGTCCGGCAATAGATAGCGATTCATGCCGGCCATCTGGAATTCATACTCGAAATCGGACACCGCCCGCAGACCACGGACGATCACGCGCGCGTCGCAACTGCGCACGAAATCCTTCAACAGCCCCGAAAATCCTTCTACGCGGACGTTGGGGTAATGACCAAGCACGTCGCGTGCGATCTCGATTCGCTCTTCCAACGAGAAGAAAGGTCCCTTTTTTCGGCTCGCGGCAACACCCACGACCAATGTGTCGAACATACTCGCCGCCCGGCGGACCAGATCTTCATGGCCGCGCGTGAGGGGGTCGAAAGTGCCTGGATATACTGCAATGATCATTGTCTTCTCCGCTGTCCGCTGGTGAGCGGGAGCACCGACCCCGCTGCCGGGTTCCCTGCATCCGGGGTACGTGCATCTCCTTGCGGCCGTGCCGCGAGCGCATTATTCATCAGTTTCGCGTCGCAGCAAATGATAATGTACTGCGCCCGCCCGTCCTTGACGGACGACCCGCCACCCGTCGGCATACAGCGCCCGATAAGCGTGCACGAGTGCGCTCGCGGCGCTCGCGGGTACGGCTCGCTCGAGGGCCGACGCATCGGCGGCG
>CAWUJR010000145.1:0-8454 GCA_963922375.1 uncultured Robbsia sp. | reverse complement strand
TGACCCGGCCGGCCCGGTCGACACGCCGCGCCCCCCGGACGCGGATCGCACGCACGTCTATCTGTCTATGCTGCAAAACGAACGCCAGTATTCCGAGCACACGTTGCGCGGATATCGGCATGCGCTGGATGCGTTGATGACGTTGGCCGGCGCGCGCGCGATGGCCAGTCTGACCGCCATCGATATCCGGGGCGCCGTGTCGCGTTCGCATAGCCAGGGACTGAGCGGTCGCTCGATCGCACATCGCCTGTCGGTCTGGCGGGGCTTTTACCGCTGGCTGGCGATGGAAGACACGATCGACGGTCAATTGCGGGCGAATCCGGTCGACACGATCCGCGCCCCGAAACGGCCGAAAGCGTTGCCCAAGGCGCTGTCCGCCGACCACGCCAATGCATTGATGGACGCCGCGACGGGTCAAGATGATGTGGCGATACGCGACCGGGCGATACTGGAGCTGTTCTACTCATCGGGCTTACGGCTGGCCGAACTGGTCGGCCTCGACGCCGTCTACGCCCATGTCAGCGCGGGCGGGGAGACTTACCGTTCGGCGGGCTGGGTCGACCTGGAGAGCGCCGAAGTCACGGTCACCGGCAAGGGGGGCAAACGACGCTCGGTCCCGGTCGGCAGCAAAGCGGTGCAAGCGCTGCAAGCATGGCTAGCGGTGCGCCCCGGGTGGATCAAGGCGGATCCGCATCCGTTGTTTCTGTCTGCACGCGGCGCGCGGATGGCGCCATCGGTCGTTCGGCTCACGGTGAAACGGCTCGCGCTGGCGGCAGGCATTCCGGCGAACGTGCATCCGCACGTATTGCGCCACTCGTTCGCCACCCACGTCCTGCAGTCCAGCGGCGACCTGCGCGCGGTGCAGGAGATGCTGGGCCATGCGAGCGTGGCGGCCACCCAGGTCTACACATCGCTGGATTTCCAGTATCTGTCGAAAATCTATGACGCCGCGCATCCGCGTGCGAAGAAGCGGTAAAGACCGTCGTCACACCAACCGGCGCGTTTTGTGCTTCAATGGGCGGTTTCTCCCTATTTATGCCGGCGAGTCGCCGACGGACAGCGCATGGCGCGTGGATTGCAACGCCTGCACCGCCTGATCGGCTCCCGGCCTTGATTTCACGCAGAGGCAACGCGCAACCATGAGCCAGATCCCCGTCACTATCCTTACCGGCTTTCTCGGCAGCGGCAAGACCACGCTGCTCAAGCGCATCCTGGGCGAAGCGCACGGCATGAAGATCGCCGTCATCGAAAACGAGTTCGGCGAAGAAAACATCGACAACGACATCCTCGTGCAGGACGAAGGCGAGCAGATCGTTCAAATGAGCAATGGCTGCATCTGCTGCACGATCCGCGGTGATCTGGTCAACGCGCTGAACGATCTGGCCGAGCGCCGCAAGGCCAAGGCGATCCACTTCGACCGCGTGGTCATCGAAACGACCGGACTGGCCAATCCTGGCCCGGTCGCGCAAACGTTCTTCATGGACGACAAGGTGGCAGAGTCGTTCCTGCTCGACGCGATCGTGACGCTGGTGGATGCGAAGCATGCGAATCAGCAACTGGATACGCACGAAGTCGTCCAGCGTCAGGTGGGTTTCGCCGACCGTCTGTTCATCACGAAGGCCGATCTGGTCGACGCTGCGGCGCTGGATGCACTGAAGCACCGCCTGATTCATATGAATCCGCGCGCGCCCATTGCGACCGCGAATTTCGGCGAAGCCGATATCAAGCAGATTTTCGATATTCGCGGTTTCAACCTGAACGACAAGCTCGAGATCGACCCCGACTTCCTGAAGGAAGACGATCACGACCACGACCACGATCACGACCATGCGCACGGTCACGAAGGTCATGATCATGAAGGCCACGATCACGCCGATTGCGACCATGACCACGGTCAGTGTTCGCATGAAGGCCATGGCCACCATCATGCCCATCACGATGACGCGATCAAATCGTTTGTGTTCCGCAGTGACCGGCCGTTCGACGCACGCAAGCTCGAGGATTTCCTGGGCGGTGTGCTGCAGATCTACGGCGAGAACCTGCTGCGCTACAAGGGCGTGTTGTGGATGAAGGGCGTCGACCGGCGTGTGGTGTTTCAGGGCGTACACCAGATGATGGGATCCGATCTGTCTGCCAGGTGGTTGCCTAAAGAAAAGAAAAACACCAAGATGGTGTTTATCGGTATCGACCTGCCGCAGGATCTGATCACCGACGGGCTGGAGCGCTGCCTCGCGTGAGGTAGTGTTCTCGCGAAACGGCAGTTTGCTGCGCTCACCTGCGGCAAACTGCGCCATTCAGAAAGGAGCGCTGCAGGAGCCTTGCGCAACACTGCCCTGATCCATAACGATAAATTCGCGAAAAAATCGGGGAAAACGGTCGCCAAGGGACAATAAATTAGCGCGGGTTTGCGTTTCAGTTACAATAGCTCGCCACCAGAATTGTGAATGACCGCCGACGCGCAGGACGCTATGCATGAGTCGGGGGCCCTCCCCGCCACGAAGACAGTACGCCAGATGACGACGACACGAATCTTGACTGAAGACGAGATCCTTGCGATGGACGACAAGGACTACATGAACGAAGCTCAACTCGCGTTCTTCCGTAATCGGCTCGAGCAGCTACAGGCAGAGATTGTCCGCAATGCCGGACAAACGACCGAGAACCTTCGCGAGACGGTGATCGTGCCGGATCCGGCGGATCGGGCGACGATCGAGGAAGAGCACGCGTTGGAACTGCGTACCCGTGACCGCGAGCGCAAGTTGCTGAAAAAAGTCCAGCAATCGCTCGGCCGCATCGAGTCCGGTGATTACGGTTGGTGCGAAGAGACCGGCGAGCCGATCGGCGTGCCGCGACTGCTGGCGCGCCCGACCGCGACATTGTCGCTCGAGGCACAGCAGCGCCGCGAACTGCGCCAGAAGCTGTTCGGCGATTGATGTAGCCTGCTCGAACTGCTGTGCGCCATCGCGCACGGTAGTTCCGCAGTGTCGCCTGGATGGCGACCCTTTCCATGCCGCCTTCGCCGCAGACGCCCGTTTGCGGGGCGACTTCCTCCTCCTGTCTTACCTCCCCCTTCGCCGCGCCTGACCGGCGATGCCGTCGTGTACCGTCCCGTAGCGTCTCGTGCGGTCGCATATTCGCGCCTTGATTTTCCCGCCTCGGCACCTATATACGGTTGAATGCAGGCCATTCACGGCCCGTACCGGGAGCGCGCCGCATTCGGCGAGCGCGGCTCCCGCACCGAATTCGACACAGAGGACAGGCATGGAGCAATATCACGGCACGACCATCGTCTCGGTTCGGCGCGGCAATCAGGTCGCGCTCGGCGGCGATGGACAGGTCACGCTGGGCAATATCGTGATGAAGGGCTCTGCCCGTAAAGTACGCCGCATCTACCAAAATAAGGTCTTGGTGGGCTTCGCCGGCGGTACGGCCGACGCCTTCTCGTTGCTGGATCGCTTCGAGGCGAAGCTGGAAAAGCATCAGGGCCATCTGACGCGCGCGGCGGTCGAACTCGCGAAAGACTGGCGGACCGACCGCATGCTGCGTCGGCTGGAGGCCATGCTGATCGCAGCCGACGCGACGACCACACTGGTCATCACGGGTAACGGCGACGTGCTGGATCCGGAAGACGGCGTCTGTGCGATCGGCTCCGGCGGCTCGTATGCGCAAGCTGCCGCACTGGCGCTGGCGCAGAACACCGACCTGGACGTGCGCCAGATCGTCGAGAAGTCGCTGCAAATCGCCGGCGATATGTGCATTTATACGAATCACAGCCGCATCATCGAGACTATCGGCCTCGACGCCAGCGCGCCAAAGTCCATCGGGCACAGCGAATAAGGGAATATCTGATGAGCAATATGACGCCTCCCGAGATCGTCTCGGAACTCGACAAACACATCATCGGCCAGGGCAAGGCCAAGCGGGCGGTCGCAGTGGCGCTGCGCAACCGCTGGCGTCGGCAGCAGGTCGACGAGACGCTGCGCCACGAAATCACGCCGAAAAATATCCTGATGATCGGGCCGACCGGCGTCGGCAAGACCGAGATTGCGCGTCGTCTGGCGAAGCTTGCCGATGCACCATTCATCAAAATCGAAGCGACCAAATTCACCGAAGTCGGTTACGTCGGCCGAGACGTCGACAGCATCATTCGTGATCTGGCTGAAATCGCCGTCAAGCAGACGCGCGAGTCGGAGATGCGCAAGGTCCGCAGCAAAGCGGAGGATCAGGCAGAAGATCGCATCCTGGATCTGCTGTTGCCGCAAGGCCGCTCACCGGCGCCCGATTCGGCCGAGAACACGACCCGCCAGACGTTCCGCAAACGCTTGCGTGAAGGCCAACTGGACGATAAGGAAGTGGACATCGACCTGGACGCTGCTGCGCCGACGATGGACATCATGGGGCCGCCCGGGATGGAGGAAATGACGGACCAGATTCGCGGCATGTTCGCGAACATGGGCACCGGCAAGAAGACGCGTCGCAAGTTGAAGATCAAGGAAGCGTTCAAGCTGTTGGTCGACGAGGAAGCCGGTCGCCTGCTTAACAACGACGAGGTCAAGAACAAGGCGATTACCAATATCGAGCAGAACGGCATCGTGTTCCTCGATGAAATCGACAAGATTGCCGCCCGGAGCGAAGGCGGCGGCGGCGGTGAAGTGTCGCGCCAAGGCGTGCAACGCGATCTGTTGCCGCTGGTCGAGGGCACCACGGTGAACACCAAGTACGGGATGGTCAAAACGGACCATATCCTGTTTATCTGTAGCGGCGCCTTCCATTTGGCCAAGCCGAGCGACTTGATTCCCGAATTGCAGGGCCGTCTGCCGATTCGCGTCGAATTGGAATCGCTGTCCGTTGACGATTTCGAATCGATCCTGGTCAGTACGGACGCGAGCCTGGTCAAACAGTACCAGGCGCTGCTGGAAACCGAAGGCGTGTCGCTGGAATTTGCTGCCGACGGCATTCGCCGCCTCGCGGAGATCGCATTCTCGGTCAATGAGAAGACCGAGAATATCGGTGCGCGCCGGCTTTATACGGTGATGGAAAAGCTGCTCGAGGAAGTGTCGTTCACCGCGGGCACGAACGGCACGAAGTCGCTCAACATCGACGCGGCCTACGTGGAAAGTGCGCTCGGAGAAGTCGCCGGCAATGAGGATTTGTCGCGTTACGTGCTGTAACGATCCGACGATCGCGTTGCGCACTGCAGGATCGGCACGCCGGTCCTGCAGTGCGGGTCACCCGCGCCGTCGAACCGCTGGTTCCTGACGCAGCCTTACTGCCGGACCGGCCGCTTACCCAGCTTGCGCTGCAGCGTACGCCGATGCATATTCAATGCGCGCGCGGTGGCCGAAATATTACCGTCGTGTTCGGCCAATACGCGCTGAATATGTTCCCATTCGAGTCGTGCGACTGACAGCGGCGCCGGGTTTTCGAACGCGGCATCGGCCTGCTCGGAAGTCGCGCCTTCGTTCATTGCGGCAAGAATGGTCTCGACATTGGCCGGTTTCGCGACGTAATTGTCGGCACCGTCCTTGACCGCCTGCACCGCCGTGGCGATGCTCGCATAACCGGTCAGCACCAGAATCAATGCATCGGGCTGTAACTCACGCAGCTTCGCGACCAACGTCAGTCCAGAATCCTGTCCCAGATGGAGATCGAGCGTGATGCGCCCGAAGTCCATTTCGTCGGCAATTTCGAGCGCTCGTGCGGCGTCGTTAGCCTGGTGAACGATATAGCCGCGACGGGTCAGTGAACGGCCGAGAATGTCGGCGAAAACCGTATCGTCGTCGATGATCAGGAAATTGGTGTTACTCATCAGGGGCCTCTGCCCGCATTGCGGGCAATGTAAGGATTGCACAGGTGCCAGTTTCGGGGGCATCGTCGAGTTCAATCGTGCCACGCAGACGCGCGGCTGTCACGAACGCGAGATATAACCCCACACCGGCGCCGCCTTGCGTGCTGCGCACGGGGGTGTTGCCGATCTGCGCCCGCAGCGCGGCAGGAATGCCGGGGCCGCGATCGATCACCCGAAATGCGGTCGAGCCGGTCTTCGCATGGCCATTGCCATCCAGCGTGGTGCTCACTTCGAAGCGAAGGTAATCGCCGCTTGCCCGCGCCGCATTATCGAGCAAGATCGTCAGGATCTGCCCTACCGCTACCGTGTCGTCGATCACTGTGTCTTCCGACCCCGTGCCCACCGTTTGCAATTCGACCTGCGGATGACGCAGTCGCCATTGCTCGATAAAGCCGGCGAGCCAGGGCCGCAAGCGTCGACGATTCGGCGATGCCGCGCGTGACTGTAGCCGCTTCAGCGCTTCCTTGCACAGCGCGATCTGCTGCTCCAGCAACATGAAGTCGCTACGGTACGGGGCCAATTGCTGATCCGCGTCGGCGCTTTCCCGCAGCTCCTCGGCCAACAGCGCGATTGTCGAGAGCGGCGAACCCATCTCATGCGCGATTGTTGCAGCCTGCGTCCCGAGCGCGACCACCCGCTCGTCGCGCAACAGCCGCTGTTGCGCATCGGCAAGTGCGGCTTCTCGTCGCCTCAGCACCCGTGACATGCGCGCCACGAACCACGAGATCAGCGCGACGCTGATCAGGAAGTTGACCCAGGTACCGGTCCGGTACAAATCGAACATACTGCCCGGACGCGGCAACGCCAGCGGCAACGCGAGCGTGGCCAGAAGCCCGTAACCGATCACCGCCAGGCCCGTCAACGCTGCAGCCAAGCGCCATGGCAGCACCGCCGCGCCAATCGCCAACGCGGGCAGATAAAGCGAGAAAAAGGGGTTGACCGTGCCCCCGGACAGCATCAGCAGTGCAGTCAATGCGCCCAGGTCGACGCACAGCTGCCCGAACAGTTCGGCATTGCTCTCCAGGCCCGGCCGCGCGATACGGATCAGCGTACCAATGTTGAACGCCACCTCGAACACGATCACGCAGATCATCGGCAGCAACGGCAGCGTGATACCCAGAAGCCCGTTGGCAACCAGGATCGCCACCGCCTGCCCGATGATGGCCAGGCAACGCAACCAGAAGAGATGACTTAAATTGAGATGGCCACTTTTTGGGAATTCGTCCATGGGCAGGAGTGTAGCGCGTGTCAGCATCCTGTTGGACCCGTTATGCTGTGACAATCAGACGATCATCGCAGGATTGCGGCAATTTTCAACGCGGAAAAGCCCGAGGCGAACGCCAAAGGCGATTTTTTCCAGAAATTACGCGTCATTGTGACGAAAATGGCACATCGAGCGGCCCGAAGAGCAAATCGATGCCGTTGCCCTCATGGTTTGCCAAGCATTTGCCGAGTGTCCTGTACAATTTCGGTCTGGTGCCTGGAACCGGCCGTGCTGCAACGCGGCTCCACCACGCCGTTTACTATGAACGTCCGTGCATTTTGTTCGAGACGATTTCCCCGGACCCCCGTTTTTCCTGGCCGCCATGCCCGATCTTCCCGATATTTCGCAACTCGCCCCCGCGCTCAAAGCTGAACTGATTGCAGAGGCGCTGCCTTATATTCGCCAGTACCACGGTAAGACCGTGGTCATCAAATACGGCGGCAACGCCATGACCGAGGAACGCCTGAAACAAGGTTTTGCGCGCGATGTGGTCTTGCTGAAGCTGGTTGGCATCAACCCGGTGATCGTCCATGGCGGTGGCCCGCAGATCGATCACGCGCTGAAGAAGATCGGCAAGCAAGGCACGTTCATTCAGGGCATGCGCGTCACCGACGAGGAGACGATGGAAGTCGTCGAGTGGGTGTTGGGCGGCGAGGTCCAGCAGGACATCGTCATGCTGATCAATCACTACGGTGGCCAAGCGGTCGGTTTGACCGGCAAGGACGGTGGGCTGATCCATGCGCGCAAGATGATGATGCCCGATCGCGAAAAGCCGGGCGAATTCGTCGACATCGGTCAGGTAGGCGAAGTGGAAGCGATCAATCCGGCGGTCGTGAAGGCGCTGCAGGACGACGCCTTCATCCCGGTGATCTCGCCGATCGGTTTCGACGGCAACGGCCTGTCGTACAACATCAACGCCGATCTGGTCGCCGGCAAGCTGGCGGTCGTTCTGAATGCCGAGAAACTGGTCATGATGACCAACATCCCGGGCGTGATGGACAAGGAAGGCAATTTGCTGACCGATCTGACCGCGCGTGAAATCGATGCGCTGTTCGAAGACGGCACGATTTCCGGCGGGATGATGCCGAAGATCGCATCGGCGTTGGACGCCGCGAAGAGCGGCGTCCACTCGGTTCACATCGTCGATGGCCGAATCGAGCACTCGGTGCTCCTCGAAATCCTGACCGAACAACCGTTCGGCACGATGATCCGATCGTATTGATCGCAAACCGGCGCATTGTTGCCTCTATGCCCGCGTCTCCGGTAGCCCTGCCTGCATCACAGTCGCTCGCCACCACGCCGCCCGACCGTGAGGTGGCGGCGTCTGTGCCGTCTGCGTCGT
>CAWUJR010000144.1:0-8455 GCA_963922375.1 uncultured Robbsia sp. | reverse complement strand
ACATGGGCGCACGTGTCATCAAGGTCGAACCGCCGGCAGGAGACGATACTCGTCGCAATGGTCCTTATGTTGGGGACAAGTCGCTGTACTTCGCCTGCGTTAATCGCGGCAAGGAAAGCATTGCACTGGACCTCAAGGATGAAGCGGACCGGGCCATCTTCGTGAATATGGTCAGGCAGGCGGATGTCGTCGTCGAAAACTATCGCCCCGGCGTGATGGACCGACTCGGTTTCTCGTTCGATGCGCTAAAAGAGATCAACCCCCGCATCATCTACGCTGCGTCTTCGGGATTCGGTCATTCCGGACCGCTGAGCAAATCGCCCGCGTATGACACGATCATCCAGGGAATGAGCGGGCTGATGGATGCCACGGGTTTTTCCGACGGTCCTGCGACCCGGGTCGGCACCTCGATCTCCGACATTGCCGCAGGACTTTATCTGTATGCCGGTATTGTCACTGCGCTCTATGATCGCGAACGGACGGGCACGGGCGCACAGATCGACATCGCGATGTTCGACGCGACGTTGGCTTTCCTTGAGCATCCGTTCATGTCATGGGCTGCGACCGGTAAGGCGCCGGAGCGGATCGGCAACCGGCATCCGTCGATGACGCCCTTCGACACATTCGACGCGAAAGACCGGCCTTTCGTCGTGTGCTGCGGTAACGATCATTTATTTGCGGCACTCTGTCATGTGATCAATCATCCGACGCTCCTGTCAGACCCGCGCTATGCGACCAATGTTTTGCGTACGACCCACCACGCGGCATTGAAGAAGGAGTTGGAGGCCGTCTTTGCCACGCGCTTGGCTGACGAATGGATTACGCTGCTGCATGAAGGGGGCATCCCGGTTGGCCCGTTGCTGGACGTGGCGGAGGCCGCAGCACTGCCTCAGACACGGGCGCGTAACATGGTCGTCTCCGCTGGTGGTCTCAAAATGCCGGGTAATCCAATCAAGATCAGCGGCTACGCAGACAGTGACACCCGGCCCGCAGCGCCCGAACTGAACCAGCACGCTGCCTCCTTGAGGCGCGAGTTCGCGCAGCCGATTACCGTGAAGCAGTCGTCTTAGGGATGCCATGGACAGCGCCGCGCCAACTACACCCCCTGTGCCCACCGCCGCGCTAGGCGTCAGCGTTCGACGTGTGGCGATGCTCACGACCGTGTGCGGTTTCGTCGAAGTCATCGGTTATGCCGACGCCAGTAATATTTATCCTGCGATCATGACCGGGAACACGGTACAGTTGGGATGGAGCCTTGCTGCCGGGCAATGGTCGCGTTTCGGCCTGATCGGCTATGCGATCGGCGCGTTTTTCATCGGCTGCATGATTGCCAGTGTCATTCGACGTCACCTGCGGCACCCTCCTGTGGAACTCGTTCTGATGGCGATCCTTCTGGTGGCGGCGGGATTCGTACGGCTGCACCCGGCCTTACGCATTCCGGTCGAGTTGCCGATGCTCGCGCTAGCGCTTGGCATGCAGGGGGAGACGGTCAGCCGGTTTGGTGCCGTTTCGTTGCAGACGTTGGTCGTGACGAATAATATGGTCAAGTTTTCCGATGCGTTCGTCGGCCGTTTTTTCACGAGAGGCAACGCGCGCGGCAAACGGCCCGAGCTGGTGGAAGTGCTGTTGCCGGGTCTCGCGTGGCTTACTTATAGTCTCGCTGCAGCAGCGGGCGCCATTGTCGCGCGGCACATGTTATTGCCGTTTTTGGTGCCTGCGGCGCTTCTGATCTTGATCACTGTCGATCTCCTGCTGGTGCCTGAAAAGTGAGCATGTGACACATGGCGGAAAAAGGAACGACGCTGGCCCTCGACAACAGACCGTGGGCAAAAGCGGCATTGGCGTTGCCGTCGATCCGTGTTGCAGTCGTGCATCCCTGTGATCCGGTAAGTCTGCGCGGAGCGATCGAGTCCGCAGAAGCGGGATTGATCACGCCCATTCTGGTTGCGCCTCGTCTGCGCTTGCTGGCGTTGGCGGCCTCACTGCAACTTGATCTCAATGGGTATCAGATTGAGGATGTAGCGCACAGCCATGCAGCCGCAGTACGGGCGTCCGCCATGGCAGCGGCGGGTGCCGTCGATGCGCTCATGAAGGGCAGCTTGCATACCGACGAATTCCTGGGACCGATCGTCGCGCATGACAGCGGCTTGCGCTCGGGCCGGCAAATCTCCCATTGTTTTGTCATGGATACGCCGTCCTACCCTCGATCCCTGATCATCACGGACGCGGCCATTCACATCAGCCCTAATCTCGATGAAAAAGCGGACATCGTCCGAAATGCGATCGATCTCGCACGAGTACTCGGTGTGCAGACACCCCGTGTTGCGGTGCTTGCGGCGGTAGAAACGATCAATGCCAGAATGCCCTCGACGATCGATGCGGCCGCCCTGTGCAAGATGGCGGATCGCGGACAAATCACCGGCGCGCTGGTCGATGGTCCGTTGGCATTCGACAACGCCATCTCTGCAGAGGCCGTTGCTATCAAGGGCATTGTTTCGCCGGTGGCCGGATACGCCGATATCCTCATCGTGCCTGACCTCGAAAGCGGAAACATGCTGGCAAAGCAACTGGAATATCTCGGCGGCGCGCTTTCCGCCGGCATCGGCTTGGGTGCTCGAGTGCCGCTCATTCTCACCAGCCGCGCCGATTCCAATGCAAGCCGGGTTGCTTCCGCAGCGTTGGCCGTGCTGGTGGCGCGTCGAGTAGATGACGGCGCGCCGACTGCGTGAGACGGTTGTGGCCGAACCGCTCGCCGTCGTTTTGCCGATCTCGATGCGCTGCAAAATGCAGCGGCAAGAGTCGATGTGAAAGCGCCGATTCTCGTCAAATCACCGGATTCTTGCCGCCGTCGAGCGGCACGATCGCGCCGGTCACATAGCTTGCGCGGGCGCTGCCGAGGAACAGCGCGACATCGGCGACCTCTTCCGGACGTGCATAGCGGCCGATCGGTATCGCTGCCTGACCTTGCGCCAGTGCGTCTTCGCGATTCCCGCCCGTACGTCGAATTTCCACGTCGATCGCTTCGTTCACGCGATCGGTCAGCGTCGCGCCCGGATTGATCGCATTGATGCGGATGCCGAGCGGCGCATAGTGACTGGCCAACGCGACGCTGGACAGCATCAACGCGGCATTGGCAGCGCCGCCGGACACGTGAATGGCGCTGGGCACCTTGCCGCCATTGCCGATGATATTGACGATCGCGCCGCGCCGCCGGGTGCGCATCTTTTTCAATACCGCTTCCTGTGCATTGGCCACGGGGAAATATTTCGCTTCCATGCCGGCACGCAATGCATCACCATCGAGCGCATCCGGGTCATACCGTTTAGCCGCGCCGGCGCTGTTGACCAGTACGTCGATCGGACCGACCTCCGCTTCGATCAGATCGACTACGCGAACCGTATCCTGGTAATCGGACAGATTGGCCGCGTAGGCGGCAATCGTCGTCGGGGCACCTGAAGACGTCGGCGTGGCCGGCAGCAGTGCCGTCAATTGCTGAAGCGCGCAATCAAGGTTTGCTTGATCGCGCGAGACGATGACCACCCGCGCGCCTTCTTTGAGAAACGCAGCCGCGCACGCGAAACCGATACCTTTGCTGCCGCCGGTGATGGCGACGATTTTTCCGGAGAGCTCGAGATCCATGCCATTCACCTTGAGAGATTGAAGTAAATAATCGTGCTAGCGGTGCGTGGCAGGCAAGGCGTAGGACCGCGTGTCAGTGCCGTCCCGGCAGCGCCAGCCGTCGCTCGACCTGCCGCTGAATGGCTTCAAGCGCCGTGCACATCACCCAGTAAACCAACGCCGCGACCAGATAGAACTGCAGCGTGAAGAAAGTGGAGGCAATCAGCTGCTGTGCACTGCGCAGCAGTTCCGTCACGGTAATGACCGACACCAATGACGTGTCTTTGATCAAACTGATCAGGCTGTTCGACAGGCTGGGCACGGCGATTTTCAGGGCCTGCGGCGCGATCACGAAACGCAATGCCTGACGACGGCTGAGGCCGAGACTGGCCGCGGCCAGCCATTGCCCTTGCGCGATACCGAGGATTGCGCCACGCATGCTCTCCGATAAATAGGCGGCAGCGTTTGCCGATAACGCAATGACGCCGGCCGGCGTCGGATCGAGTGCGATGCCGATCGCCGGGAGCCCGTAATAGACGACGAAGATCTGCACCAGGAGCGGCGTGCCGCGCATGATACTGACGTAAATGCGAGCGAGTCCGACCAACCATCGATTGTGGCTAATCCCCATCGTGGCGATGACCGCCCCGGCGAGCAAGCCGAAAAACATCGACAGCAGCGCGAACTTGATCGTCAATAACGCGCCCATCCCAAGGACAGGCAGCGATTCGAGCAGGACAGAACTAAAATTCATGCCGAGAGCGTCAGTAGGCAAAAAGAATTACGGCGCGACCGGCTTCGATACATCGATGCCGAACCATTTGTCGGACAGTGTCTTCAGCGTCCCGTCGGCCGTCATGGATGCCAATGCGGCATTCACTGCCTTCGCGAACGCCGGATTGCCCTTACGGAACGGGATGCCCATTTTCTGTTCCGTGCCCACGGTACCGCTGGTGCGCAGCGGCAGCGCAGAATTCTTCAGCAAATAGGCCAGCATCAAGCGATCGTTCAACGCGGCGTCGATCCGCCCTGCGGCCAGGTCGCTCAGATATTCAGGCGCACCCGGATAGGTCTTGACGTCGATGCCGGCGACGGCTTTGGCCATGTCGTTGTAGTTGCTGCCCAGTGAGACGCCTAGTTTCAGGCCCTTCAGGTCGTCCAGCGATTTGAATTGACGTGAATCGTTTTTGCGCTGAATCAGTTGTCCCACCGAGTAGGTGTACGGCGTGGAAAAATCCAATTGTTGTTCACGCGCGGGCGTGATGCCGACCTGATTGACGATGATGTCGAATTTGCTTGCTTGCAGGCCGGCAATGATGCCGCTCCATTCGGTCGGCACGAACTGCGGTGCGACGCCCAGACGCTTGGCCAGCTCGCGTGCGACATCCACATCGAAGCCCTTCAGTTCCCCCGACGGCGTCTTGAATCCGAACGGCGGATAGGTGCCTTCGAGGCCGATGAGCAGCGTGCCCCGATGCTGGACGGTATCGAGCAGATCCGCCGCGTGTGCTACCGTCGCTGCCGCCAGCGTGGCGCCCAACAGCCCCGCCAGCAGGGTTTTCTGGGCAAATTTCTTCAAAAACGATACGGTCATGGAAGCCTTCCTGAATTTTGTACGGACGCCATCCTATCCGATTGCGCGGCGGCATGCCCGGCAACGCCGCCATCACCGCATGACGCCAGGATAGAGCAAAGCCTCCTATCTTACCGGCAACCGACGTCAAAGACGTGCTGCAGCCGCGTGCGCCGCGTGCAGTCGGTGCGTCGCGATGCATGCGGTGGCGTGCCGCGCGAGGCAAAATGGGATGGACACCCTATGGAACCGTTGCCCTGAGTTGATGTCCGAAGCCGATGTCCGAAGCCATTCGTGACGCGTTCCGCACGGGCTGACGTTCGCCAAGCTAGCCTGAACCAATGAGGAAGACTGGAATGCCAACACGATCTGCCGCAGGGAAAACCGTTAAGAACCACTTCGAACCTGGCCGAATTCGCGTCGGCATCGGCGG
The DNA here is from genome assembly GCA_963922375.1 of uncultured Robbsia sp. Classification (GTDB taxonomy): domain Bacteria; phylum Pseudomonadota; class Gammaproteobacteria; order Burkholderiales; family Burkholderiaceae; genus Robbsia. The sequence goes on along the minus strand of CAWUJR010000144.1, from coordinate 2,831 downwards.
TTGGACGTTTGCGCCGTGGCGCGGCACGTTTTATCCCAAAGGGCTGCCGCAGCGGCAGGAACTGGAATTTGCGAGCCGCCAGGTGACATCGATTGAAATCAATGGCACCTTTTATGGCACGCAAAAGCCTGAGAGCTTTAAAAAATGGCACGACGAGACCCCCGACGACTTCGTTTTCGCGCTGAAGGCGCCAAGGTTCGTCACGCATCGGCGGGTGCTGGCAGACGCAGCGGAATCGATCGCCCGCTTCGTGCAGAGTGGGATCACTGCGCTGGGTGAGAAGCTCGGGCCGATCAATTGGCAGATGGCACCCACGAAGGCTTTTGACCCGGACGATTTCGAGGCGTTTCTGAAGCTGCTGCCGCCGACAGTAGACGGTTTGGCGCTGCGGCATGCGGTCGAACTGCGTCATCCAAGCTTTGCGACAGCCGCATGCGTCGATTTGTTGCGTTCCTACGGCGTGGCGGCGGTAGGGGCGGACAGTGCCTCGTTCCCGACGATCTTCGACCTGAGCGCGCCATTCGTGTATGTCCGTCTGCAGTCTGCCGATGAAGGCCTGGAGAATGGCTATGCGCCCAAAGCGCTCGACCAGTGGCGCGAACGTGCGCACCTTTGGGCAACGGGCCATAAACCGACTGATCTGCCGATGTTGTCGAACGACAATTCGCCGCAGCACGCCGGCAAAAACGGCGGAGGTCCCGACGTATTTCTCTACTTCATCAACGGTTTCAAACCGAAGGCACCCGCTGCCGCACGGGCTTTGCTGGCGAAATTGGCACAGGATGAATGACGCTTCGCAGTCGCGTTGCGGGCGGTTCCCGGCAGCTAAACGTAGCGAGCCCAGACAAGAGCGCGTATCGTTGTCATCAAATTGTCATCAATTTGTCATAAAAATAAGGGGGAAGCTTCGTCATGACGTCTCAATTTGAGTTGATCGGTCGGCTGGTGTTTTCGGCGGCGCTAGGCAGCGTGATCGGTGTCGAGCGGGAACGTCTGTCCTGGGCGGCGGGATTGCGGACCCATATGCTGGTGTCGGTGGGATCGACGCTGATCATGATCGTGTCCGCGTACGGATTCGTCGATGTGGCAGGGCCAGGCGTGATACTCGACCCGTCGCGGATGGCGGCGCAGGTGGTGTCCGGCATTGGCTTTCTCGGTGCAGGCGCGATTCTGGCCCGAGGCGAGGTCGTTCGCGGATTGACCACCGCGGCAAGTGTCTGGTCGGTGGCCGGGATCGGCTTGGCCGTGGGCGGCGGCCTTTACACACCCGCGGTGGCCGCCACGATCGTCATTCTGATCATTCTGGCTGGCATCAAACCGCTGGAGCGCAAATTCCTGGGCAACAAGCAGCGGCGTGAAGTGCTGGTGTATGCGAAGCGCGATGCGCTGTCGCTCGACAAGCTGCACGATGCACTGGGCTTCGGCAGTGCGCGCGTCAAGCAGTTCATCATGCAGCATCAATCTGGGGGCACCGGCATCGATGAAATATCGATTACATTGTCACGGGTCACGCCGGTGCAATTCGAGGCGATCAGAAAGCGCCTGGAAGCGGTACCCGGCGTCAACGAGGTGAAGGATGTGGATGACGGCGACGAACCGGGGAATTGAACCGCCGGGAGTGCGTCTGCCGCCTACATAGACGCGTGTCGAAGCAGAAAAATAAAAAAAATCGATAAAAGTGCCGAAACGCGCGACGGATGCCATGCGGTGAAGCGTTCAAGTCATTATGGGGCAGCGAGACAGGCCTCATTATCTTGAAAGGACGCAGATGAAAACAACAAAGGTATCTCGTAAAGGCCGGCAACGGGCATTCGCCGCTAGCATGCTGGCGCCGGCAGTCGCCGCATTGGTCGCCGGGGTATGCTCGTTTGGCAGTGTGAGCGCGAATGCGCAGGTCTATATCGCGGCAGAGGCACCGCCGCCCCCGCCGCCGCGTGTCGAAGTGGTGCCGGGTCCGCGTCAAGGCTACGTTTGGGATGCCGGCCATTGGCGTTGGGCGGGCCGTCATTATGCATGGGTCCCGGGGCACTGGCAGCCGGTACGTGAAGGACGGTGGGTGCCGGGCCGCTGGGAGCAACACGGTCCGCGCTGGGGCTGGTCGCAAGGATATTGGGCGCGCTGAATATGCTGAGGCTCATCACCGCCGCTGTGCTGTGCGTCACCTGCGTGAGCGGGTGCGTGCTGTATCCGGGTAATCGCCATCATCCGCCTGCGGTGGTGGTGTATTAACGTGCCGGAGAACCCGTCCGCCGTCGACGATCCCGATGCGGAGCTGGTGGCGCGCGTGGGGCGACAAGAAGCGGCGGCCGGGCAGGAACTGGTCGCACGTAAGCTCCCCCGGCTGCTGTCGTTGGCGACCCGACTGCTTGGTGATCGCGAAGAAGCGCGCGACGTGGCACAGGATGTCTTCGTGCGGATCTGGAAGGAGGCGGCCCGCTGGCAACCCGGGGCGGCGCGGTTCGACACGTGGTTGCATCGCGTCGCATTGAACCTTTGTTACGACCGTTTGCGCAAGCGGCGACGCGAAGATCCGGCGTCGGTGGACGATTTGCCGGAGCAGATCGATCCCGGCGCATCGCAGGAGGAGCGGTTGATGGCGGAGCATCGTCAACAACGTATTCAAGCGGCCATTGCAGCACTGCCGACGCGGCAACGTGAAGCGCTGGTGTTGCAGTATTACCAGGAGTTGAGCAACGTGGAAGCAGCGGATCTGATGGGCATCTCGGTGGATGCATTGGAAAGTCTGCTTTCGCGTGCCCGGCGAGGCTTGCGCCATGCGCTGAGCGTCGAAGACGGCGGCGGCGATCTTACGCGCGCGCCCGCGGTTTCGT
>CAWUJR010000143.1:0-8521 GCA_963922375.1 uncultured Robbsia sp. | reverse complement strand
GTCGGGCAGGGGCGAGTCGACGTTCCGCTCAGCGCACGCCGCCGCTGGTGATCAGCGACTCACCGGTGATCCAGCGGGCATCGTCCGACGCGAGAAACACCGCCACGCTGGCGATATCTTCTGGTTGCCCGACGCGCCCTAGCGGTGTCTGCGCGACCGCGCTGTCTGCAAATTCGGACCCAATAAAGCCAGCCGTGCGGGTGCCTTCGGTTTCGACGATGCCAGGATTGATGCTATTCACTCGGATCTTGCGCGGACCCAGCTCGCGCGCGAGGGCGCCGGTGATCGCATCCACCGCGCCTTTCGTGCCTGAGTAGACCGCGCTTCCGGGCGGAGTGATCCGCGATACCACCGAGCTGACGTTGATGACGCTGCCGCCTTCGCTCAAATGTTTCGCCGCAGCTTGCGTCGTGAGCAGCAACCCCAACACATTGACGTTGAAATGTTTGTGGAAATGCGCTTCGGTGATCTCGCCGATCGGTGCCATTTCATAGACGCCCGAGTTGTTTACAAGGATATCCAGGCGACCATAGGTTTCAATCGCCGCATCGATAATTCCCTGTGCTTCGACTGCGTTGGAAACGTCACCGCCCACCGCAATGGCTTTGCCTTTCGCCCCCGCGATGGCGGCGACGATGGCATCCGCACCCACCTTGCTCGATGCGTAATTCACGACGACCGACGCGCCTTCTGCCGCCAATGCCTTCGCAATAGCCGCGCCGATTCCCTTCGATGCCCCTGTCACTACCGCTACCTTGCCTGTGAGCTTGCTCATGATATTGTCCTTGGTTGTCTGCAACGGAATCGCGGATTGTGTACCGGCACGCATTGCCGCCGAACGCGTCGAGGGCACCGAGCCGGTCGTTGCTGCTAAACCGAATATAGAGCGGAGTCTTTCGCAGACAAAGTAGTGATAACCGAATTGATTGAACGCGCTGCCCTAACAATGCGAGGTCCGTTCTAGAACTTGGTGGCGTAGATTCTCTCCGCAAACACGTCGCTTATGCTGACGTTCGAATTTTTGATGTCTACGGTGTAACGCGGGTCGAGGCCCGCGGCTGCCTCGTCTGCGCACACCGCCCTTATCCACGACGTGCCGGAATCTTTGTATGCCGTCTGCGTGTTCAAGACGGCGGTACAGACGGTACGATCGCCTCTTTTCATCACGAAGGTCACTGCACCGTTAGTGGAGGCCGCGCTAGGCGTGGCCTTGAGCATCATCGCAAAGGTGATCAATCGGTTCGTTCCCGACGAACCGGCAGACCATTCGCTGCCTGGCAAGAACGACAGATGAACTGCCAACTGTCCGAGTCGATCGCCTTGTTGAGAACTCACGATCGCGGGCGTGGCAGTGGCTTCTAGTAGAGACTTCGCACCCAGATAGGTCCCGACAGAAGGTAAGTCACGATGTTATCGATGACCGGGTGAGCGCCGCCGTCCTGGGGCTTAGGTGCATTCAAAAAGCCGACGATGACGGCCGCGGTCGCCGCAATCAGCGCGGTGACGACAGAAATCACCAGTGCCCAGAAAGTCTCGGTCCAATTGGTCGGCTCCGGCCTCTTGTCTTTCTTCTTCGGCCTCGTTTCCTTGGGTTTCGTATCATCTGGCGGAGCGTCGGTTGCCATTGGGATCCCTTACGCCGCACGGTGGACACAGGCATACAGATACCACGGCAATAAATGCGGCTGACCCAGGGATTGCCCTTGTGCGCACTGCGAAGCGTTGGCATGACCGACCGCAAACGCAACGTCATTACCGAGGGCGCAGTAATTGACAAGCCGCTTGTTGACGATAAACCGTCAAGCCGCCGGTTGTTAGCCATTTTCGATTACCCGTATCCTTCGCCGGTCGAGCATACGCCGTGTCAATGCGGCATATCGCTCCACACCTGGGTGTCGCATCGGCAACGCACCATGCATATCGGTCAGCGTAAGTGCTTGAGCGCACACCCGTGTCGCTTATCCGCACGATTGGAAAAACTCATGGATCGCAGGCAAGCATTGAAGACGGGACTGGTCCTGGTGGCCAGCGCGACCGTCGCGTCGGTTTTTCGGCCGGCGGGCGCAAAGACTTATACCGGTGGAACCGTTTGGACGACATCGCTTCGTCATCTTCCTCAGCCGGTCATCGGCGATGTCCGCGTCTTTTTCACGGACGACGAGGCACGTTTGCTTTCGCTGATACACGACAGCCTGATTCCGGCGGACGAACTCGGCATCGGTGCGGTGGAGGCCGGTTGTGTTCGTTTCGTCGATCATCAACTTGCGGGCGATTTCGGCAATGCTCGCTCCACCTATCGCCGCGGCCCATTCAAGCAGGGCACGCCGGAGCAGGGTAGCCAATCGCCGCTGACGCCTGCTGACGTGTATCGGCGCGGACTAGCCGAATTCGACGCGCAGGCGCAGCGCCATGCAGGCGCGCCGTTCGAACGACTGACCCTGGAGGCGCGAGAAGCCTTTCTCGAAAAAATGGAAGCGGGCGCATTGCAGTTCGACCAAGTGGATGCGAAAGCGTTTTTTGCATTACTGCTGCAGAACGTCAAGGAAGGCTATCTGGCGGATCCGTTATACGGCGGCAATCGCGACATGGTGGGTTGGAAGCTGATCGGCTTTCCGGGTGCACGCTATGACTATCGCGATTACCTCGGACAGATCGGCAAGACGATCCGCATCGAACCGATCAGCTTGCTCGAAGGCGTTTGACGCGCGCCGTTCGATTGAAGTTGAGCGCGCGACGTTGATTCCCATACATAAAAAAGCAGGAGCGAACACATGAAGTACACACGGCCAAAGGCCGATGTCGTCATCGTCGGATTGGGATGGTCCGGCAGTACGATGGCGGAGGAACTCACGCGTGCGGGTTTGCATGTGGTCGCGATCGAGCGCGGCGCATGGCGCGATATCAGTACCGACTTTCCGACGACGGTGGATACGGACGAGCTGCGCTGGTCGGTGCGCAGGGAGATCTTGGCACCCCCTTCACTTGAAACTTATACGTTCCGAAATAATGGCCAGCAGACAGCGCTGCCCGCGCGTGAATGGAATAACTGGACGTTGGGGTACAACGTGGGAGGCGCCGGTACCCACTGGGCTGCGGCGAGTTGGCGCTTCAATCCATGGGACTTCGAGGTTCGCTCACGGGTGTTGGAACGCTATGGCAGCAAACAGTTGGTGGACGGATTGATCGTTCAGGACTGGGGTGTGACGTACGACGAACTGGAGGCGGATTACACCCGTTTCGAGCAGATCGCAGGCACATCCGGGCAGGCCGGCGTCATCAAGGGCCAGAAGATCGCGGGGGGCAACCCATTCGAAGGATCGCGCTCTACCCACTATCCGACGAAACCGTTGGTACGTAGCCGGTGGAACGACATCTTCGCCGATACCGCGACGAAGATGGGCTACCATCCGTTCCCGGTGCCTGCGGGAACGGTTGGGGAGGCCTACACCAATCCGCTCGGCGTGAGGATGGCACCGTGCACGTATTGCGGCTACTGCCAGTTATTCGGCTGCGGCAACTGGTCGAAATCGAGTCCTAACGCCTGTGTGTTGCCGGCGTTGATGCAGCGTTCGAATTTTACGATGATCACGGAGTCCGAAGTATTACGCGTCGATCTGACGTCGGACAAAGCAACGGCCACAGGTGTCACGTTTGTCGATTCGAGCGGCAACGAGGGTAGGCAGCCGGCGGACATCGTCATTATCTCTGCGTATCAATTGGACAACGTACGCCTGATGTTATTGTCGGGCATCGGCAAGCCGCACAATCCGGCCACCGGCGAAGGTGTAGTGGGGCGTGCGTATTGCTTCCAGACGCTTTCCTACGCCTACGTTCATTTCAAAGACGAGAAGTTGAATCCGTTCATCAACACCGGCGCGCTGGCGACGCAGATCGACGATTTCAATGCGGATAACTTTGATCATGCCGGACTGGGCTTTATCGGCGGTGCCGGCATTCAGGGCCTGTCGAACGCCGGTTTGCCGATCGGTCTCTCCAGCGCACTGCCGCCCGGGGCAAAGCAATGGGGCAAGACTTGGAAGGCGTCATTCAAGCACGCTTACCAGAACTACGCGATGGTTCAGGGTCAGGGCACCAGTTATTCGCATCGGAATCAATACCTGGATCTGGATCCGACGTATCGGGACCGATACGACCGTCCGCTGCTGCGCATGACGTACAACTACAATCTGAACGATCAGCGGTCCGGCGCATTCATCAGAGATCGATGCCGCGATATCGCGCTGCAAACGGGTGCCGAACATATCCAGGCCGTGTCGTTCCCGGATAACAATTACACGCCTTATACGCCGAACGATTCGTCCCATACGATCGGCGGCGCGGTGATGGGAACGGATCCCGCCACCAGCGCATTAAACCGGTATCAGCAAGCGTGGGATGTGCATAATGTGTTCGTGCTCGGCGCGTCGTCGTTTCCGAATAACGGTGGCTTCAATCCGACCATCACGATCGGTGCGCTCGCACTATGGACGGCCCGGGCGATTATTCAGCAGTATCTGAAGCAGCCGGGACCGCTCGTGCGGGTTTGACAGGCCCGCGGGTCACGGCTTGTCCAGATAAGGGACATGCCGCGCGTTCGGTAGCATGAACAGGTTGAACTCGCCGAAGAACGCGGACGGGGGCGCCGCAAGTTGCCCCCATGCGTACAGCAGATACTGCAGCGCGCCGATCGCCTGTCCGTCAGGATTCTGATCGATCACCAGATCCATGCATCCCTCCGTTAGATACTGGGCATGGGCATCCTGCATCTCATGCCCGACCCAGACAACACTTCCGGCGCAATCGAAGCGCTTTAACGCTTGATAGATGCCAGCCGATCCGTCGCCGGTGCTATAGATCGCACCGACCGGGCCGCTGCGGAGCGCATCACAGACGAGTCGATAGCAAATATCGGGATCGTCATTGGTCTCGGTCGTGACAGCCTCGACCGGTTGTTGCGGATAGGCCGACTGCAGCGCCTGGATACATCCGTCGACGCGCTGATCGTGGGCCGGGTACCGTTCCAATCCGCGAAGAATCAACACGCGGCCTTGACCACGCGTGAGCCGCGCGATCATATGACCGGCAGTACGGCCAGCGACCAAGTTGTCGATACCGGCGTAATGGGTGACGTTGACGTCCGGCAAGTTGGTGACCAAGGTGATCACCGGTTCGCCGGACGCGACAGCTTGCTTCAGCGCCGCCAGCGTCTTTGTTGCGGCACTGCCGACGACAATCAATCCGGAACGGCGATAAGGCGGCGATGATATGGCGCGCGCAAATGCCGCATCGTTGTGCCGGTCGAGTCTGATCCAGTGAACCACGACGCGTCTGTCCAGCATCTGTGTGGCGCGTCGCAGCGCGCGATCCAGCCGCTGAAACATCGGCGAGGAATTACGCGGCAGAATCAAGTCCACATGCAGGATGCCGTGCCGGACATCGGGCAGCACGCGCGGAACGCCCAGTTTCAACGCGGCAGCCACCACGCGTTCAAGCGCAGATGTCGAGACGCTCCCGCGCTCATTCAACACGCGGTCGACCGTTGCTTCACTGACCCCGGCCTCGGCAGCTATCTCTTTGAAGCGCGCGCCGCGTTTGCGGCGGCGGGGCGCATTTTTCTCTAAATCCATCTTAACCAATGCGGTATCACAAGACCTGAGGCCCGACAAGAGCAAGAGATTGCAATTTTTTGATGATAAATCGTCAAACAAGCGTTTGCGACAGTATGCCACGTACGTCTATCGTACGTCCCACGACATCGCCGCGCGAGAACAAACAGCACAACGCATGTTTGCTCGGCGGCGTTAGGCATAATAAAACGACTTCAGATGAAGGCAGCATTTTCCCCTGGGCCTGTGGTTTCACCGTCTCGTCCGCGCTATTCATTTATTCCCTCCGGTCGGCGTAATGTCGGCTTTGCGCAACACACAGCGCGTCGCACGGCAGCAAAGTCGAGCGTCTGCATTGCCTGGCTGCTCGTGGCGTCCACATGCGCCACGGTGCCGGCACTTGGACACGCTGCGGACTGGGGAAATAGTCCCTATCTGCTCGGCGACTGGAATCACGAACGCACGCGTTTGGCCGATCGCGGGCTGGTATTCGATTTCACCTTCTCCGATGAGCTGTCGCATAACTTCAGCGGCGGCAATCAGCATCTGACGCGTGCGGCGAGTCAACTCGCCGTGGGTGTAACGGCGGACCTCGACAAGCTCTGGGGCATCCATCACACGAAGTTCGTTTTTGTGATGACCGACCGTTTCGGGCGCAGTGTAGATCAGGATGCCGGCGTCGGCACCAACCAGCAATCGCAGGAAATCTACGGAAGAGGGCAAACCGTCTGGCTCACCACGTTGACGCTGGGACGGACTTTCTTCGATGGGCGCCTGGATGTGACAGTGGGGCGAGATAGCGAGGGCGACAGCTACGACCTTGCACCCTGCAACTTTCAGAATCTCGCGCTGTGCGGCCCGCAAGGTCCGAATCTGTACGGGAGCTACTGGATGAGTTATCCGGGCAGCGTCTGGATGGCAAACGGTAAATGGCACACGACCGCGTCCACCTATATCGGTTTCGGCGTGTATCAGCAAAACCCGACCTATTACAATGCCAGTTGGGAGCGGAGCAACGCCTGGAAGCCGATGAACCCGCACGGCACCGATGGGGTCGTCCTGCCGTTGGAGTTCGGGTGGACGCCAAATCTAGGCGGCTTGGAGGGAACGTATCGCGTCGGTGCGATGGTGAATACCGGTGGTATGCCGGATGTAGTGACCGATATCAACGGTAATCCGCGTGCGGCAAGCGGATTGCCCGCCCGCCAGTCATCCACCAGCTACAACGCGTGGGTGGCAGTGTCCCAGCGGCTGACGGGGACGAACGGCGCAGAAGGCCTGATTCTCGGTGTGCGTGGGGTGATAGGCGACCGCGCCACGTCGGTACTTGACCGGCAAATAACGGCGTCGCTCGAATATCAAAATCCGTTTCATCGGACCGGTGACCGTGCAGGCTTGGGTTTCGCCGCGACACACACGAGCAATCGCGAGGCCCTCTACCAGGCGGAGTACAACGCTCTGCACCCGGGCGATGCCACTGCCTTCGGAAGCGGATATCAGTACACCACCGAAGTATATTACGACTGGCAGGTGCTGCGTTCGCTGTCGTTTCAGCCGACGCTGCAATATGTCGTTCATCCGGGCGGAACATCGCAGAATGCAAATGCATTTTTTGCCGGCATACGCACGACGGTCGCATTTTGAGATAACGGAACACGAAGGGTCTAGTCATGCAACGTAGAGAAGCACTTACGACAATGGTCGCATTGGCTGCGGGTAGCGCATTGCCGTTGGCCAAGGCCGATGTGGTGGCCAACGGTCAGCCATGGGAAGCGGGGAAAGCCTCACTGCCTGAGCTGGCGTCGTCGAACGGCGCGTTGTCGTTCTTCACGCAGGCAGAGTTCGAGATAGTCGGCGCGCTTGCGGAGCGCATCATTCCTGCCGACGAACTGAGTGTCAGCGGCAAGCAGGCGGGTTGCGATACGTTCATTGACCGTCAATTGGCCGGTGAATACGGACAAGGCGCGACCCTCTATCGGCTTGGAAGATTCGTCAAAGGGACGGCGGAGCAAGGGCCGCAATCTTCACTGACGCCGGCACAACGCTGGCGTCGCGGGCTCGCTGCGCTGGAGGAGTACTGCCAGAAAACGCAAGGCAAGGGTTTCACCGCGCTGGACGGCGAACAACAGGACGCGCTTCTTTCGGCAATGGAGAAAGGAACGCTCGATCTCGGTCCTCATGTAGAGGTAAAGCCTCTGTTCGAACAGATCCTGCAGAACGTGCGAGAGGGATTTCTCTCCGATCCGCTTTATGGCGGCAACAAGGACATGGTCAGTTGGAAAATGATCGGCTTCCCCGGCGCGCAATACGATTTTCGGGATTGGCTGGACAAGAAAGGACAAAAGATCACGGTGATTCCGATCAGTCTCGTCGACAACGGACTTTGAGTTGGTCAGAGGTATACCAACGGATCACGCTAAGGACAAGGTAGATAATGATGGTGAACAAACGCCCGAAGGCCGATGCGGTCATTGTTGGGTTGGGATGGTGTGGCTCGCTGATGGCTGAAGAGCTCACGCGCGCGGGGCTGAATGTGGTGGCAATCGAGCGCGGCCCTTGGGTGGAGACGTCGGTCGATTTTCCGCCGTCCGTGGATACAGACGAATTGCGCTGGGATACACGCCGTGCGTTGCTGCTGCCGCCCGCGGTCGAAACCAGTACGTTTCGTAATAACAGCCAGCAAAAAGCGCTGCCGACACGCGATTGGAACCTGAACGAAATGGGTTACAACGTGGGCGGCTCCGGCACGCACTGGGCTGGCATGGCATGGCGTTTCACGCCTTCCGATCTGCAGCCGTACTCGAACGTGATGAAACGTTATGGTGCGAAACAGATTGCACCGGGTCTGATCTTGCAGGATTGGGGCGTCACCTATGACGAACTCGAAACGTACTATGACCGTTTCGAAAAGATCG
>CAWUJR010000142.1:0-8573 GCA_963922375.1 uncultured Robbsia sp. | reverse complement strand
TTGTCGGCAAGTCTGCGGCGCTGGCGATGAGCCAGGCCGGCATGCGTGTCGGCTTGCTCGCTCCGCCAGCGGCCCCGCTCCCCGCCGATCAGCTTTTCGATCAACGCGTGTACGCGCTGTCTGCGAGTTCGCAGGCGTTGATGGAGCGCATGCGCGTCTGGCAGGCGCTGGACGCCGCTAAAATCAATCCTGTGTACGACATGCAGGTGCGCGGCGACGCCTTCGCGAAAATCCATTTTTCCGCGTTTCAGGCGTCGGTGCCGCAACTCGCGTGGATCGCCGAGTCGCGGCTGATTGAAGCGGCGCTCGACGTCGCGTTGCGCTTCCAACCGCATCTGGATTGGCAGTACGCCCGTGCGCAAGGGATCGAGATTGCCGATGGCAGTGCCAGTGGCAACCATCGCGACGCGACGTCCCCGTTGGCGCGTCTGACACTGGACGATGGCCGCCAGATGCAGACAGAGCTAGTCGTGGGTGCCGATGGCGCGCATTCATGGGTCCGCTCGCAGATGGGCGCCGAGGTCAAGCGACGCGCGTACGGGCAGACCGGCGTGGTCGCGAATTTCAAAATCAGCAAGCCCCATGCGGAGACTGCGTGGCAATGGTTCCGCGACGGCGAGATCATTGCGTTGCTGCCGATGCCGGGGCCTTATGTGTCGCTGGTCTGGTCCGCCAGCACCGAGCACGCGGACGCGATGGTCGCGGACGGCGGTGAGAAGCTCGCCGCCGCATTGGAACAGTTTGCGGGCGCCTCGCACGGCGTCTTCGACTGTGTCACCGAGCCGATCGGCTTTCCGCTGGCGCTGCAAAGTGTCGATCGACTCGTCGCACCGCGTGTTGCGTTGATCGGCGATGCCGCGCATCTGCTGCATCCGCTGGCCGGGCAGGGCGTCAATCTGGGCTTGCGCGATGTCGTGTCGCTGGTCGATGTGTTGCGATCGAAGGAAACCTTTCGCGATTATGGCGATCCTATTCTGCTGCGTCGCTACGAGCGTTCGCGCCGTGAGGACATCGCCGCACTGACATTGGCGACCGATGGATTGCAGCGCTTGTTCTCGATGCAGGGCGCGGTGGCACGTGGCGTGCGCAATCTGGGCATGTCGCTGGTCGGAGCGCAACCGTTCCTGAAGCGTTGGCTGGTCGCCAACGCATTGGGCTGACGGTCGAATCGGCCTCGCCGTGATCGGGGCTCCCGCGCGCGCCCTCCTATTTACTGTTGCAAAGGATTCCGATGAACCCGTCGTTGCCGTCGTCGCTGCTTCAGCGCCAGCCGTCTCGGTCTGTTTCCCAAGCCGTTCCGCCGTCCGCCAAGCGGTTTTTGTCGCGCGTTTCGCCGTCCGTTTTTTTGTCTGCTTCATTGTCTGTTCCTCTGACGGCTTCCTCCGCACTACGGGCGCTCGTCGCCAGCGTGGCATTGAGCGTCACCGGCCTGATGCCGCTCGTTGCACACGCCGCGCAAGCAACCCAGTCCACGCCGGTCGACCCCACGGCAACGGCATTGAAAGCGACATTGCAGTCGAAGCTCGGCACGCAGGCGAATGTGACCGACGTGCGTAAGTCGCCGATTGCCGGGCTGTACGAAATCACCGTTGGTAAGCAAGTGATTTATAGCGACCCGACGGGTCACTACCTCGTGCTCGGTAACATTCGCGATACGACCACCGGCCAGGATCTGACGCAAAACCGTTCCGACGAAATCAATCGCATCGATTTTGCCAAACTCCCGTTCGGCGACGCTGTGAAGGTTGTCCATGGCAACGGCGCGCGTAAGATCGCGGTGTTCTCGGATCCGAACTGTCCGTACTGCCATCGCTTGGAAGAGACGTTGCAGAACGTGAAGAATGTGACGGTCTACACCTTCCTCTATCCAATTCTGTCGGAAGACTCGGCGGTGAAGGCCAAACAGATATGGTGCGCGAAAGAGCCTGGCAAAGCGTGGGAAAACTGGATGTTGAACCGCACGGCACCGCCGTCCAACGGCGATTGCAATGTCACCGCGCTTGGCCGCAATCTGCAGCGTGGCCAGGACATGAATGTCACAGGGACTCCGACCATTTTCCTGGCCGATGGCAATCGCCTGCCGGGCGCGGTGTCCGCCGACGATCTGGAAAAGGCGATGTCGGCCGCACGCTGATCGTTGCTTGATCGCGTCGACGCAAGTGCAACGGCGTTGAACGAATCAAACGAGATCACACGCGTCAGGCCTGTTGGACATGTGAAATACAAGCAGTTCGATAAGATGTCCGGGCGTCCCTGCGGCGCTCGCCAAGGCGTTCGATAAGCGCCGATAGTCCGGGAAAGCAAAGATGACTGCGATTCGATATGCGATTCACGCGCGGCAAGCCGCTGCGCATCTGTTTGACGTCACATTGACACTAGCCGACCCGACACCGGCAGGTCAGGCGTTGTCGTTACCGGCGTGGATTCCCGGAAGCTATATGATCCGCGAGTTTGCCCGCAACATCGTGACGCTCGACGCACAGGACGAAAGTGGTCGTTCTGTGAAGGTGCGAAAAACCAGTAAGCATCGATGGTGGGTCGAGCCGTCATCGGGCGGCTTCGAGGGCGCGTTGACGGTACGCTATCAAGTGTATGCATGGGACTTGTCGGTACGAAGCGCGCATTTGGATCAGCATATCGGTTTCTTCAACGGCACCAGCGTCTTCCTCGCAGTGGAAGGGCGCGAAGCCGAGCCGTGCGAGGTCGATATCGTTAAGCCGGAAGGCGAGGCATTCGCGTCCTGGCGTGTCGCCACGGCGTTGTCGGAAGCGCCGGGCACCACGCGCTACGGCTTCGGTCTGTATCGCGCCGAGGATTATGACGAACTGATCGATCATCCGGTGACGCTCGGCGAATTCGATCTGGCCACTTTCGATGCGCACGGTGTGCCGCATGATGTGGTCATCAGCGCAGGCGTGCCGTCTCTAGACATGCCGCGCCTCTGCAGCGATCTGCAACGCATCTGCGAAGCACAAATCGCGTTGTTCGAGCCCGCATCGCAGCAAGCGCCGATGAAGCGCTATGTGTTCATGACGATGGCGGTGACCGATGGCTATGGTGGACTCGAACATCGCGCGTCCACCGCTCTGATTGCCAAGCGTAGCGATTTTCCGGTATTGGGCGAGGCCAATGCGGCATCGGCATCCATGGCCGAAGGCTATCGCACCTATTTGGGGCTGTGCAGCCACGAGTATTTTCATACGTGGAACGTCAAGCGCATCAAGCCGGCCGCGTTTGCACCTTACGATCTGGAACAGGAAAGTTATACGCGGCTACTCTGGCTGTTCGAAGGCTTCACCTCGTATTACGACGATTTGTTCCTCGTCCGCACCGGTCTCATTTCGCGCACGGACTACCTGCGCATGCTCGGCAAGACGATCGGCGGCGTGCTGAAGGGCGCCGGGCGCCTGAAGCAAACGGTCGCGGAAAGCTCGTTCGATGCATGGGTCAAGTACTACCGACAAGACGAGAACGCAGCGAATGCGATCGTCAGCTATTACACGAAAGGTTCGCTGGTCGCGCTCGCTTTCGATCTGACGATTCGCGCACGCACCGACGGACAGCGCTCGCTCGATGATGTGATGCGGGCGCTTTGGCAGCGTTACGGTCGGGACTTCTACGATGGCAAGCCGATCGGCGTTGCCGAAGACGCGGTTTTGCCGCTGATGTGCGAGGCCGGCGGTACCGATTTGTCGGATCTCTTCGCGCTCGCGGTCAATAGCACCGAAGACCTGCCGCTCGAGCGTTTGCTCGCCGAGATCGGCGTGACGCTGGCGCCGGTGAACGGCAAATCGCCGGTCTCGCTCGGCGCAAGGATCAAAGGCGGTAGCGAGGCCACGATCGGCGCGGTGTTCGACGCTGGCGCAGCGCAACAAGCGGGTCTATCGGCAGGGGATGTACTGGTTGCGCTCGACGGTTTGCGCGTGACCGGCGGCAATCTGGACGGCCTGCTGGCGCGGTATCAGCCGGGCGCTGCGGTCGAGGTGCACGCGTTCCGACGCGATATGCTGCGACGGTATGCGCTGACGCTGGATGCGCCGGACGTCAGCGAATACGCGCTGACGATCGCCGAGACGAAAGGCAAAGCGGCCCATGCGACGCAGTCGCGTCTGGACCAATGGCTCGGTAGCGTCACCAGCCGCTGATTTCCTCAGCGACCGAGGTGCCGAGCCCGCGATGTGTCTACTGACGGGTGGCTGCACCGATTCATCGGTGCATGATCGCATCGGACGCATCGGACGCATCGATGCGCCGATGACCGTCCGCGATCGATCAACCTAGTTCGTGGCGATTGCCCGCTTTGCGAATGGCTTCGCACATCGGCTCGATCTCCGTCAGGTATTCGATAAACGCCTGCGTTTTGCGCGGGACGAAGCGCCGTGACGGCATCACCAGATGAACGGGCGTGCTCGTCAACTCCCAGTCCGGCAGGATGCGATGCAGATGGCCATGGCGCGTTTGTCCTCCTATCATCGCATCGGGCAGCACGCCGATGCCGCCGCCTGCTGCAGTCATCTCCCGGATCATGGACATGCTGTTCGCCTCGATGCGACCGCTGAACCGTATGGCCTGTTGCTGCCGTCCCTTCGTCAGCATCTCGTGGTTGTGGATCTTTCGGGCGCCACGCATCAAAATGAACGGATGTTTTTCCAGATCGGCCGGCGTACGTGGAAGTCCTTCGCGTTCGATATAGGCAGTGCTCGCGTAGAGCGAACGCGTCATCGTGCCCAGTTGTCGCGCGATCAGTGTCGAATCCACCAGATTGCCGGCACGAATCGCGATGTCGATCCGCTCGCCAATCAAATCCACATGCCGTGCACTTAGGTCAAATTCGAGCGTCACCTCCGGATAACGCAGACTAAATCCGGCTAGCGGCCCCGCGAGCCAGTGCTCGGAGAAATCCGGCGGTGCCGAAATGCGCAGCAGGCCGCGCGGGCGTTCCGTCAGCTGCGACGCGAAGTCCTGTGCGGCCTCGACGTCTTCGAGAATCGGCAGGCAGCGCGCCAGGTAGGCGACACCCACTTCGGTCAATTCGAGGCGTCGCGTGCTTTTGTCCAGCAAACGTGTGCCTAGCCGCTGCTCGAGCTTCGCAAGACGCCGGCTGACGGTCGTCTTCGGCATGCCCAGGAGCGTTCCCGCCGCAGTCAGACTGCCGGCGCGCGCCACTTCGGCGAAGACCAGCATGTCGTTGAGATCGTCCATGATCGGCATATAGTCCCCGGCATTCACGCGGAATACATTGAAAGCCTATTGTCCCATAAACGGGACAATGATAACCGGTCATGCTACTTGTCCCAAATCTGGGTAAGCATAGAATGACGTCAAACTTGGTGAGATGTCGAGCGCCGCATGTCGAACGTGAATGCCTGCGTCGACGTCGCCCCCGATATCTCAATAACCGTATCGACGCTCTTCAAAGGACCCATCATGACGACTATTCTTCAGATCAATGGCGCTTCCCGTTCGCAAGGCGCGCAATCGACGCTGCTGGCAGGCGAAACCGCACAACATCTGCTCGCAAAGCATCCGGGCGCCACGCTGGTCGTTCGCGACTTGCTGAGCACGGGCCTGCCGAATCTGAACGACGACGTGCTGGGTGCATTCTTCACCCCGGCCGAGTCGCGCAACGACGCACAGAAGGCACTGATCGCGAAGAGCGACGAGTTGATCGCAGAACTGCAATCCGCCGATGTCGTCGTCATCGGCGCGCCGATGTACAACTTCGGTAATTCGACCCAGCTGAAAGGCTATTTCGATTGGATCGCCCGTGCTGGCGTGACGTTCCGCTACACCGCCGAAGGTCTGCCGGAAGGTTTGATCAAGGGCAAGAAGGTCATCATTGCCGCGGCACGGGGTGGTAAGTACGCTGGCACGCCGCTGGATACGCAGACCGAATACCTGAAGAGCTTCCTGGGCTTCCTCGGCATGACCGACGTGACATTTGTCTACGCGGAAGGATTTGCGATGGGACCGGAAGCGGCTGCCCTCGCCCTATCGAGCGCACGCGAAGCGATTTCGGCGCTGTAAGCGGCAGGGGTCGGCCGCCTGCCGATTGTCGGCGGCCGCTCGCGTCACCTTGACAGCGGCGGTATCCGCCAGTCTATTGGCGCGTGCCCGTTGTCATGCAGGAAGCGGTTTGCCTGAGAGAAGTGTGCCGACCCAAAAAAGCCTCGATGCGCGGACAACGGGGACGGGTGCGGCGCTTCCAACACCAGATGGTGTGCATGTTTTGCCAGCAATGCGCGTTTCGTCTGCGCATGCGCTCCCCACAGCATGAAAACGATCCCCTTGTCGCGTGCGCCCAGATGGGCGATCAACGCATCGGTGCAAGGTTCCCAGCCGTGTTTTGCGTGGCTGGCTGCTTTGTCACGCTCGACCGTCAGCACGGTGTTCAATAACAGCACACCCTGACGCGCCCAGTGATCCAGGCAACCATGCGGCGGCGGCGGAAAACCGAATTCCGCGCTGATTTCCTTGCATATGTTGCGCAGCGATGGCGGGGGCCGCACGCCCGGGGGCACTGAAAAAGCCAGGCCATGTGCTTGCGGAATACCTTTCTCTTCTCCATGGTACGGGTCCTGACCCAGGATCACGACCTTGACTTGGTCCGCGCGCATCAATGTCAGCGCGCGAAACGGATGCGGCGGATAGATGGTCTTGCCAGCCGCGCGTTCGCCATCGACGAAACGACACAGCGCATCATGCGTCGGACTGGCGATAAACTCGTCGAGGCAGGCGCGCCAGCCAGCGGGCAATTGCGCAAACTGTTGCGCGAGCGGCAGGGCATCGAGCGACGGCAAGTCGCCCAATGCGTCACCTGGCGCCGTCTCCAACGCAGCCTTAGACCCAGCAGTCGCCGACGCAGCCTTCGACTTCCCGGTGCCCGGCGTGCCGTGGTGGCGCGTATCGGTCTGTTTGAGCGATGCGGTCGTGTCGTCCAGGTCGAGCGATTGTTGCCGGCTCATGTCGAGGATCCCGAACTTCCCGATATTCCTGAAGACACGGAAGGCAGCGATGATGCGGAAGACGACGTCACCGACGCATTCGTCTTCGCTGCGGCCGCCTCGCGTGCGAGACGATAGCCTCGCGCGGCTTTCGAGACATTGTCGGCGCTGAGCCCCGTGACCGCCGCCCGCAGCCGCTCGGCGAAAGCCAGCAGGGCGTGCTCGGTGCCGGACTTCAATTCCAGTTCGATCTCGCGAATCGGGACATGGTCGCGCGACCTGTTACTGTCAACAGCGGCCGAGCCAGCACGGTCAGCGCCGGCATCATCCTCGTCCGTTTCGATGCCCGTTGCCGGCTGCGCCGATGCCTGCCATGCGGCGCTTCCGAGGTGAACGGCACCTAGATCCAACGCCGCCTCGATTTGCGCGCCATCGGTGCGCACCAACCAGGTAGTGCGATCGAAATCGGTCCGGAAGACCGGCGACAAGCGAGTGGCCAGCGCCTGCAGCGGCGCTTTTGCCTCGGCATCGTCGCAAGCTTCGAGTAGGGCCGGCAAATCGAGCGCATCGCCGGCAACCGGTAGTTCCCATTCTCCGCGCGCATGCAAACCGTTGCTGGCCTGACCCGCCGTTTTCAATGTCTGCAGCCAACCTGCCGGCGTCCGCCGTACGCGTAACGCAACGCGTGCAGCGGCCAGATCCAATTCAGGGGTATCGAAGTAAACGTTGCCCAGCGTGAAGGTCTCACCGGCGGCACCGCTTTCGGTTTCCAGGAAAGCGATCGCTTTGGCAACGTCGGCATCGCCCAGCGCCAGCTTCAATTCTTTTTCGACTGCCATCGCGGCCTCGGTAGGTGCGCCGGTGAATCGCCAGCTTGGTCGCTGGCGTATTCCCCAGCGTATGATTCTGAGTGGTCGGTCAGGTCAGACCGGGGTGAAAAACAGCTTTGCCAATTCCGCACCCGGATCGTCGGCGCGCATGAAGGCTTCGCCAACCAGGAATCCGGGGACGCCCGCGTCGCGCAGCCGCTTCACATCCGCTGCATTTGCAATGCCCGATTCGGTGACCACCAGCTTGTCCGCTGGCAGCTCGGCCAGCAGATTCAATGTCGTGTCCAGCGAGGTCTCGAACGTGCGCAGATCGCGATTGTTGATGCCGAGCAGCGGCGTCTTCAGCGACAACGCCGCATCCAGTTCATCGCGACCATGAATTTCCACCAGCGTCGCCAGACCGAGCGATGCCGCATACGCCTCCAGATCGCGCATCTGCTGCGGCGACAAAATCGCGGCAATCAGCAGAATGCAATCGGCGCCCATCGCTTTCGCTTCCAGCACTTGGTACGGATCGATGATGAAGTCTTTGCGCAGCACCGGCAGCGCACATGCCGCGCGGGCTTGCTTCAGGTAAGCGACGCTTCCCTGGAAGAACTGCACATCGGTCAGCACCGACAAACACGCCGCGCCATGTTCTGCATACGATGTGGCAATCTCTGCCGGCACGAAATGCTCGCGAATCACGCCCTTCGACGGGCTGGCTTTCTTGACCTCGGAGATGATCGCCGGCAGCCCTTGCGCTTGTTTCGCACGCAGCGCGGCCACGAAATCGCGCGCATCGGCGGGATCGCGGCGT
>CAWUJR010000141.1:0-8587 GCA_963922375.1 uncultured Robbsia sp. | reverse complement strand
ACGTACGACAAGATCAGATTGGTCGAAATGGGCGCCACTTGATAGAGTCGCGTCACCCGAAACTAGCGCTCGACGTCGTATTCGCAGGAGAAACAGAACACACCGTGAAACTGTAAACAGGCATTGGCCGCCTCCCACGACGCATCTGCCGCCAGTAGCTTGGCCATATTCGCCTGTGCGCCGCAGGACTCCTGCGCATCGAAGCGACGTGTCGCCTCGAACCGCATCAGGCTCGCGGCCTCGACGTTGACGAATGATCGGGCGATCGGAAATTGCACCCCCTGGTTCTGTCCGATCGGACGGCCGAAGACGACCCGCTCCTTCGCGTACGCGGTGACTTTATCGACAAACCAATAGCCGTCGCCGATGCACTCCGCCGCGATCAACGTGCGCTCGGCATTGAGTCCGTCCAGGATGTACTTGAACCCTTTGCCTTCCTCGCCAATCAGGTTGTCGGCCGGTATTTCCAGATTGTCGAAAAACAACTCATTGGTCTCGTGATTGACCATGTTCAAGATGGGTTGGACGGTCATGCCGCTTTCGATCGCCTCCTTCAGATCGACAATGAAAATCGACATGCCTTCGGATTTCTTCTGGACATCGGACAGCGGCGTGGTCCGCGCGAGCAGGATCATCAGGTCCGAATGCTGCACCCGCGAAATCCAGACCTTCTGGCCGTTGATGACGTAGCGGTCACCTCTGCGGATGGCCGTCGTCTTGATTTTGGTCGTGTCGGTACCCGTGGTCGGTTCCGTCACGGCCATCGACTGCAACCGCAGTTCACCGCTGGCAATCTTTGGCAAATAGCGCTCCTTTTGCGCTTTCGAGCCGTGACGCAACAGCGTTCCCATGTTATACATCTGCCCGTGACAGGCACCCGAATTGCCACCCGCGCGGTTGATCTCCTCCATGATCACCGATGCTTCGGTTAGCCCGAGTCCCGAGCCGCCATACTCTTCGGGAATCAGCGCGGCCAGCCATCCCGCTTGCGTCAACGCATCGACGAACGCTTCTGGATAGCCTCGCGCCTCGTCTATCTTGCGGAAATACTCGCCACTGAACTGTTGGCAAAGCTCCCGTACCGCTTCCCGGATATCACCGAACGTATCGGCGTGACTTGATTGCATGATGAAGGTCTCGTCTTTAGACGCTAGGCCAGCGCCGCTGTTGCTTGCATCGTCAGAAAACCGTCTTGATCCTTCGCCCAAAGGGAGACCGTTTTCCCGTCGTCGGAAGGCAAGCCGCACAGTGTGAATGGGTGGTTGGCGAAAGTCGGACGGACCGCGCGAAACGCAAAGTGCTGTAAACGCGTGGTTGGCGCATGCCGGGCGATCAGATCGGCGAGTAATGTCGCGATCAGCGGGCCGTGAACGACCAGTCCGGGATAGCCTTCAACCGCGGTAACGTACGGATGATCGTAGTGAATGCGGTGCCCGTTGAAGGTCAACGCCGAGTACCGAAACAGCAGCACGGGGTCGGCGATGACCGATCGCGACCAGGCTTCGCCACTCGGCGCCATCGTGGCCGTCGTGGAAGCGGTCGTCGGTGCAGTCGATGAATGCGGTGACTTTGGTGCGGGAGCCTCTCTATAGACGATGTCGTGCTCCTCTTCGAGGCACAGCACACCGTTCGAGCTGATCCGATGACTGACGGTCACAAAGACCAGCGGCCCGGTTCTCCCGGTCTTCTCTTCCAGATTCTCTATCGTAGACACGCGCGTCGCGGTCGTTTCCGGGCGAAGCGGTTCATGAAACGTCAGTCGTCCACCTGCCCACATGCGTCTTGGCAACGGTACCGGCGGCAGAAAGCCGCCTCGCACCGGGTGTCCGTCCGGTCCTATTGCCGATGCCGGTGCAATGGGCAAAAAATAAAGCCAGTGCCATAACGGCGGCACGGATAAGGGGACCGGACAGTCCAACGTGGCGGCCATCGCGGCGAGAGGGACGCCCGATAGCCGCTCGTCGAGCGATGTACTTGTTCCGAGCCAGTCTGTCAGTGCCGGTGCCGCATCGGACGGCCCGATGGACTGCGCGTGGGTGTGTCTATTGGATCGTTCATCGGACTGCGCGTGTGGTCGCGCATGCGGCTTCTTCAGCCGCGCTTCGGGCATCGTCATGTCTCCACCACTTTTGTTCTTTATGTGGAAGAAACTATGCCCCGATACGACCGGTCAACCAAGTTTGATTTCGTTAACGCGCCCTTCCGGTTTGATTAATTCGCGGCTAACCCGGCCAACCCGGCTGGACGCGCGATGGCACGCGGAGCAAACGCATCACGGCGTCGGTCAATCGATCGTCAGCGCCATAGGCAGCGATAATTTGTAAGCCGATCGGCATACCACCCAGAAGCCCCGCAGGAATCGTCAGTGCCGGCAGCCCCACGACGTTCCAGGGACTGGTCAGGCTCAGCACTGCGTTGCGAACCGGTACCGTGTGGTTGCCGGTGCGGCCGGGAATCACCACACTGCGCTGGTCGATCGCCGGCGCCACAATCGGAAGCGTCGGCATCAGCAGCAGATCGTAACGGCCGAACAGGTCGGCGACGTCGTTTCGCAATCGCGCTTGCTGCTTCTGCGCCCTGATGTACTGCCAACCTCGCGTTTCGGCCGAGGCCTCGAGACGTTCCAGGACTTCAGGCTCGAACTTTTCCGGCGCGGCGGCGATCCGCTCCGCATGAACGTCATAGGCTTCGGCGCGCTGCAGCGCGGCAAACGTCGTCTGAAAAACGTCGGCCCAGGGATCGAGGTCGTATATCGCTTCCGGTGTCGCACCGAACAGCGCCGTGGCGAAAGCGAACGCCTGCTTGCACAGCGCCTCATCGATCACTCCGAAGCCGGACGCTATCCAGCCTAGCCGAAGCGTCTCGGCGGGACGATCGGTCCGCGGCTGATTCTGGAGCGAACGCGTGTCGCGCCGCAACGCATCGAATAGCAGCACACAATCCTCGACATGGCCCGCGATCGGTCCGACATGGTCAAGACTCGACGACAGTGGGAAGACGCCCGCGGTGGACACCGCAGCGAAACTTGGCTTGAATCCCACCACCCCGCACAGGGCCGAGGGAATACGGATAGAGCCTCCCGTGTCGGTGCCCACGGCGAGTGGCACCAGTCCGGCGGCGACGGCAGCCGCACTGCCCGCGCTCGATCCACCGGTCATGCAATGCGTATTCCACGGATTGCGTGCAGCGCCTTGTAGCGAACGATCGCCGGTGGGCCCGTATGCGAATTCATGCGTCAATGTCTTGCCGATCACGATCGCGCCTGCCGTACGCAGGCGAGCGACGCAATCGGCATCCCGCTCGGGTCGATGGTCGGCGAAATGCGCCGAGCCGTACGTCGTGGGCATTCGGGCCGTATCGATATTGTCCTTGATCGCGACGGGAATGCCCTGCAGCGGTCCGGCGTCTCGGCCCTCCAGGAACGCCTGGTCGGCCGCACGCGCTTGCGACAGTGCGCCTTCTCGATCGATATGGACGAACGCATTCAACACCGGATTGAGTCGGTCGACATCTTTCAATGTCTGTTCGACCAGTTCGACCGCCGTGATGTCACGACGTCGCAAACGCTCGCCGACCGCCGCCACCGTGACGCCGTTGAAATAGCCGGCTTCCAATCCATCGATCAGCGTAGGGTAGCGTGCGTTGTCGACGAGGTTCGAATGCTGCTTGAGATCGTCTTGGCTGTGCGTGGTGTTCATTAGTATGGCATCTCGGAATTAGATCGAAGACAGTCCGGCCGGCGTGGACGGCACGCGCTGACGAATACCCGGACGCACGGTGAGCATCGCGGTCATTCCGATCGCCGTGGCGATGGCGGCGGCGACAAACATCGACGAATAGCCGTATTTCATCGTGAGATAACCGGTCAACGTCGGCGCGATGAACGACGCCGTATTGGCGATGAAATGGGTCAGGCCGCTATAGGTGCCTGCGCGATTCGCCGGCGCGCTATCGATGATCACCGCCCAGTACACCGAATTCGGCAGCGAGTTCAACGCGTTTGCGAGCGTCATCAGCGCAATCACGCCGACCACGGTATGGGCCTGCGACACGAGGGCAAACGAGATGGTCGTGAGCAGCAAGCAACCGGCAGCGAACCAACTCCGCGCGATCATCAATTTGCCCGTTCGACGCAACAGCCAATCCGAGACGCGACCACCGATCAATACGGTGAAGCAGGCGCCGGTCCACGGAATCATCCCCATGTACCAGAGCGACGATAGGTTGTAATGAAACTGGTCTTGCAGGTATTTGGGCGTCCAGCTCAGCAGCAGGAACGTGACATAGACAAACGAAAAATAGCCGATTGCGTTGAGGACGAGGTTTTTGTTTTGAAAAAAGCTGTACCACGGCAAGCGTTGCGTTCCGTCGGTATCCGTCATACCCGACTCGGCCCGCGCGGTAGCGAGGAAATCGTTTTCGGCCGCCGACACGAACTTGTTCTGCTTCGGATAATCGGTGAAACGGCGCATGAAGTAGAGCAACAGCATGAAGCTGGCCACGCCCAGGATGACGAACATGCTACGCCAGCTTCCCGTCAACTCTTGCAGCCCGACCGCGACCGGTGCCGTCAACAACGCACCGAGCGGCGTGCTGAGTAAGCCAAGCGAGATGATGAACCCGCGTTCTTTCGGTGTTGCCCAATTCGCGACGCTTTTGTTGATGGCCGAATAAGCCGGGCCTTCCGCAAAGCCGAACAAAATACGAATCGTCGCGAAACCGGTGATGGCCGCGCCACCGAACAGCGCAACCCCGATATCGCCCGCGAACGCCGTTGCGATCTCGAAGACCGCCCATAGCGCACCGGCGATGAACCATACCCGCTTGGCACCAAACCGATCCAATAATATTCCGCCACATAGTGCGCCCACGATATAGCCGTAGCCGAAATAGCCGAGCACGGCGCCCCAGGCACCCTTATCGAAACCGTATTCGTGCGTGACGCTGGACGCCGCGTAGGAGATGGCTCCACGGTCGACGTAGTTGAGCAGCGCCATCAGCATCACCAGCGTGAAGATGTAGTAGCGATAACGCGGTAAAGGAGTCGGCTTCATCGGCGTTCTCTAAAAGGAAAGGTCGAAAAAATGCGGCTGGTAAACAGGCTCGCATGGCAGCGCTCGCTGCTGTTTGCACCGTGCGGATCGCCCGTTAAAACTCGAACGCGCATTACCCAAACGTTTGGGTAATGCGATTGTGAGTGGGTCAAAAAAACTTTGTCAAACGTTTGGGTTAACGTGAAGGCGGCACGTTTGTGGACTTTTATACGTTTGGTTATGATGTGGCACCCAAAGTCAGGAAGCCTTCCTCATGCCGCGCCACGCCTCGTCTGTCACGCTCAAATCTTTGGCAGTCGAACTGGGGCTCGACGTGTCGACCATTTCACGCGTACTGAACGGGGACAAGGCGCTGGCGACACGGGCAGCCTCGCAAGAGGTGGTAGACCGGATTCGGGCACTTGCCGCGCAGCGCGGGTATCAAAGAAATCTGCAGGCGGCGCATTTGAAGACACGTCGCAGCCGCGAACTGGCCGTGTTGATGCCGAGGGTCTCCGACTTGGTGATGGCAACCATTTACGAAGGCATCAACGACGCGGCCGAAGAAGCCGGATATCTTGCATTCGTCTCCAATACGATGGATCAGCCTGAGCGACAGCGCGCGCGGGCTGAACAGGCACTGCGCCGTCAGGTCGCAGGGCTCATCATCGGCGATACGCATAGGGGCGCTTCACAGCCGCTGCTCGAAACGCTGACGGATCGGAACGTACCGTTTGTTCTCGTCAGTCGCCGTCAGCCGCTTTATCCGAGCGTCAGTTGCGATGACGAATGGGGTGGGCGACTGGCGGCCGAACACCTCTTCGCACTCGGGCATCGTCACGTGGCCGTGCTCGCGGGCGAAGCACATGCATCGACCGGTGCCGAGCGGACGGCGGGGTTTTTCGCTTATTACCGGGAACAAGGCGTCGATATCCCGTCACAACACGTGCTGCACGGTGGTTTCGATACCCAGACCGGTCGCTTGCAGACCCAGCAAATCTTCGAAACGGCCGCCGCGAACGCGACCCGCCCGACTGCGGTCTTCGCGGTGAACGACTTTCTCGCGATCGGCGCGATGGGTGTGCTGCGCGATCTCGGGTTGCGCGTGGGAGCGGACGTCGCGGTGGTCGGCTACAACGACACGCCCATCGCCGCAGAACTCCCGATACCGTTGACAAGCGTGCGTTTGCCGATGATCGATATGGGTCGAATGGCGGTGGCCATGCTATTGGATCTGCTCAAGGGCAGTCCGGCGACGGCGACGTTGATCCGGCCGGACTTGCAAGCGCGTGCAAGCTCTCGCGGAGTGAGATGAACTGTCGCGTCTATGCGCTGACGGCGCCCTGGAGTGCGCGCAACCAGCCCATCGACGTCGCCGATTATACAGCCTATAAACTGTATCTGTCATATACAGTTTGTATGCTGTATATGACAGATACAAACTATGAACTGTATGCCATAATAGAATCGCGCTGACTACCGGCGCACCATCGTCGTCGGAGCTCGCCATGCATTTCCCCGTCAAGACAACGAGTCAGCTCCGCCCGCTTCTGATCGGTTTTCGCAAAGCGTCCGGACTCACCCAGGCCGACGTGGCGGAAAGGATGGGCGTCACTCAGCAAACGTATGCCCAACTCGAAGCGAAACCAGAATCTGCAAGTATCGATCGGCTGTTTCGCGTATTGCGTTTGCTTAATGTCGACATGACGTTATCGGTTGCGGCGCCCCGCGCATCAAGCGACGACGGCCATGTACCGGTCGAAGACGAGCCCAATACAAACCCGCCCGGAAGACATCAGGAGCGCTGGTAAGGATGACGCGAAAATCGTCGAGCAAGCGCTTACATCTGTGGATGAATGGCCTCGCGGTCGGGGCGTGGGAGACGACGCGAGACGGTGAAAAACTCGAATACTTTGACGCCTGGATTGCTCACGATCAAGGGCGGCCGCTTTCTCAATCGCTGCCTTTTACCGCCGCTAACCAACCCTATCGCGGAAAAGTCGTCTCGGACTATTTCGACAACCTACTGCCTGACAGCCGGTCGATTCGAGAACGAATCGCGGCGCGATACAAAACGGGCGGGGTCTCCCCTTTCGACTTGCTCGCCACGTTGGGGCGCGATTATGTCGGCGCGATTCAGATGTTGCCTGTCTGCGAAGCGCCTGAAGATCTCGAACGCATCCGTGGTCGTCTGCTCGGTGAGAACGACATCGCCAGGTTGTTGCGCGATACGACCTCGCTACCCTTACCTGGGCACCATGAACCGCTCGATGACCTGCGGCTATCGATAGCAGGCACCCAAGAGAAGACCGCTCTGCTTCTACACAGTGGCCGTTGGCTTTTGCCCGAAGGGAGTACCCCGACGACGCATATTCTTAAGCTTCCAATGGGGCTCGTGGGAAATCAACGGGCGGATATGCGCACCTCCGTTGAAAACGAATGGCTATGTTCGAAGATCGTCGCCGCATTTGGGCTCCCGATCGCGAATTGCGATATCGCCACCTTCGAAGATCAAAAGATCCTTGTGGTCGAGCGGTTCGATCGCCGATTGTCGAAAGACGGCAGATGGATTCTGCGACTGCCGCAAGAAGATCTGTGCCAAGCTACGGCCACACCAGCGAATCGAAAATACGAATCCGATGGAGGGCCGGGCATTCAGCGCATCATGTCTGTACTGGCGGGATCCGATGACGCCGATAGCGATCAGCGTCGGTTCTTCATGGCGCAGATCATATTCTGGTTGCTCGCCGCCACAGATGGTCATGCAAAGAATTTCAGTATTGCGCACCTACCGCGCAATGGGTATCGTTCAACGCCCCTGTACGACGTGCTATCCGCCCATCCCATCATCGGCCGCGGCGTCGACAAGCTATCAAGGCACCGTGTCAAGCTGGCGATGGCGGTGCGCGGGAAAAATGTGCAATACTTGCTGGAAGACATCCGACGCGATCACTGGATCGCACAGGGGCGACGCGTCGGACTTCCTTCCGCCGCCGTCGAAGAGATGATCGACACGCTCACCGGAATGACAGAATCCGTCATTCACCAGGTGTCAACGCAATTACCGCCCGATTTCCCGATGGACGTCGCCGATGCGATCTTCGAGGGCATGTCGGACCTGAGCAAAAAACTCACCGGCCAACGGGCTGCAAACTGACCTTGAATCGCGCCATTTCGGAAAGCAGGGTCGCCGCTTGTTGATCGAGCGAGCCCGCTGCCGCTGATGCTTCCTCGACCAAAGCCGCATTCTGTTGCGTCACCTCGTCCATTTGCGACACGGCGTGGGAGATCTGCATAATGCCATCGCTTTGCTCATTCGATGCAATCGCGATTTCGCCAACAATGTCCTGCACGTTCTTGACGGACGTCATGATGTCCGACATGGTCCGCCCTGCCCGCTCCACCAACTCCGCACCGCTGTGGACGTTCGTCACCGATTGGTCGATCAACGTCTTGATTTCTTTCGCGGCCGACGACGAGCGCTGCGCCAGGCTGCGCACTTCCGACGCGACAACCGCGAACCCCTTGCCTTGCTCACCGGCCCGCGCGGCTTC
>CAWUJR010000140.1:0-8622 GCA_963922375.1 uncultured Robbsia sp. | reverse complement strand
ATCGCTTTCCTCACTCGGTCAGAGCATGGTGATGCCTCCGCAAAGCGATAGTCCTGCCCAACCGGAACTTCATGCCAAGCGTTGTTACCGGCGCCCGTTGGAACCGGCGTATCACTAGGCCGGTAACCTTGTATGTAAGACAGCATCATCTTGCTTCCTTTCCGGGCACTCGCAGATATTGCTTCAGAAGAGCGGCGCGCTAATGAAATCGTGCCGTGTATTGCATTCGCCGAATGGTGGCATTCGCTTCATCCACAATGACTTGGTGATATATGACTGAATTGGCGATCTTCGATATGGACGGTACGTTGATCGATTCCGTCGATCTCCATGCTGCGAGCTGGCAGCAAGCGTTCTCCCACTTTGGTCACGATGTATCTTTCGAGCAAGCACGAGGACAGATCGGAAAAGGCGGCGACAACCTGCTGCCGACATTTCTATCTGAGGCAGAGATTGCCGATCATGGGAAAGACCTCGAGTCTTGGCGCGCAGAGCTTTTTAAGTCCCAGTATTTTGAGAGGTTGCGTCCCTTTTCATCCGTGCCCGAGCTACTCATGCGTATTCGAGACGCCGGCATGAAGGTCGCAGTGGCATCGTCTGCGCAGGAATCCGAGCTCGATAAGTACTTGTCTATTGCGAAGATTCGCGATCTGGTCGACGTCACAACGAGTTCGGCCGACGCTGAGAAATCGAAGCCCGACCCGGGCATTTTCGTTGCTGCCCTGCACAAGGCGGGCATCGCGGCCCGAGCGGCGATTGCGATTGGCGATTCGCCTTATGACGCGGAAGCGGCGGCTCGGTCCGGTATGCGAAGCATCGGCCTGCTCTGCGGTGGCTTTACTGAAGCGAGTCTTCGAGAAGCAGGCTGCAGCGCGGTCTATCCAAGCCCAGGTGCATTGTGGGCTTGCTTTGACAGTTCACCGATCATGGTGGGGTGACCCAGTGCCGGGATGATATTGTCTCGGGTTGGTCACCGAATCTTTCTATCATCGTCCAAGGTACCATTTCCGATGCCAACGGCGGATGGCCTTAAGTGATCGCCTTCGCAAGCGGTCTGCATTCCCGTCGCCGCGGCTATCTCGTCTCAAATCGACGGCGAGGCTCGATTACCCTTTGCGTGCACCTACCATTGCACTACGCTCGTGCCGATGACCACCGTCGCGACACCCGCCCATTGCATTCTGTTAAGACGTTCTCCCCGGAACGCGAATCCAAGCAGTGCTGTCACTGCGCCGGAAAGCGTACTCAGCACGGCCAATGTCGAAGTATGGCCAATCGTCAATCCCCAACAAAAAGCCGCGAGCGCCACCAGGCTGAAGCCTGCTTGCAGGAGAACGATAGCGTAGCGGTGCGGAGGTGACGCTGTCTCTCGGTTCTTGAAACAGAGAAGGCCACAGCCCAGTACGAGCGTGGCGAAGAGGTAATTGATTGCCAAGCTGCCAGTACCGCCTATCGCCGGCACGGCGAATCGCCCCTGAATCCAATAGCTCGTCCCAAAGCACAGCATTGCACCGGTCGCCAGCGCCGCCGACAGGCTGGCCGAATGACGGGCACGATTTGGTTGCTCTCCTGCTTCACTCGCCAGGCCAGTCAGCGGAACACCCATCATGCATATCACCACCCCGAGCAGATGCGCGCCTCGAATGTGCTCGCCGCTGAACATCGATAAAAGGGTGGTGACCACGCCATAACTCATCGCGATAGGCGCGACGATTGCAGCCTTTCCTGATTTCAGCGCCGTAGCCAGGGTCAGCGTGGCACACAATAAGAAGGCTGCTGCTGCGACTGCCGCGATGATGCCCTCCGTACCGCCCGAGAACAGCTTGTGCCGGGCACCATCGGCGAAAAGCAGTGACACGAGCAATACCAGCAGACCGACCGAATTGGTGGCGAAGACTGCATGCCGTACACCGACGCGTCGGGCAGCGGGTCCACCGAAGAAATCTGTGATTCCCCAACATAGCGCAGAAAGTAAACCAAGAACGACTTCCAAATAGAGCCTCAACGTAAATCGATCGGTCGGATCGTAGGGTCCCACAATCAGCCCTGGCTGAACGATCGCGACGCGGCCGGACATCGCCGCGCTGAGCGCCGCTTCGGCTCGCGCTTTTAGCGCGCCGTAAGTAGAGTAACCGCAGAACAGCGTTCCGACTATGTCGATCTGAAGATTTCTCGCGGGCGCTATCTAAATTAGCCGCGTTACAGCACGGGGCGAATGGGATCAAAATGGCCGCACGGTCAGCCGAGAGATCAACCCTCTCATGGGACGTACTGGGTTGAGACGACTGCACGCTCGATCTGGCCAGCTTATGATGGCGTGTCCTCGGGAGAAAAGCATGAGCAAGAAAGTCATTCTCGTCACCGGTGCGAGCCGGGGTATCGGCCGTGCAGCGGCCATTCAGGCGGGGCAGCGTGGCTGGTCTGTCGCAGTCAATTACGTTGGCAATCGCGCTGCTGCCGAAGAAGTGGTCCACGCCGTGCAAGAAGCGGGCGGCGAAGCGATCTTGGTGCAGGGCGATGTGGCCGTTGAAGCGGACGTCATCAGGATGTTCAATCAGACAGCCGAATTAGGATCGTTAGATGGCGTGGTAGTGAATGCAGGCATCGTGGCACCACCGCTTCCGTTGGTCGATATGAGTGCCGAGCGCCTGCAGCGCATGTTCAATGTCAATGTATTGGGCGCTTACCTGTGCGCGCGCGAGGCAGCCAGACGCCTGATTCGAAGTCGCGGGGGCAAGGGCGGCTCAATCGTCCTGATTTCGTCCGTGGCCGCGACGCTCGGGTCCCCTGGCGAATATGTCGACTACGCCGGATCGAAAGGTGCCGTAGATACCCTCACGCGTGGCCTCTCAAAAGAACTCGGACCCGAAGGCGTTCGCGTCAATGCGGTGCGTCCTGGTCTGATCGATACCGATATTCACGCCAGTGGCCATCAGCCCGATCGTGCCTGGCGCCTTGGTGTCAACGCTCCACTGGGGCGGCCTGGCACCGCGGACGAGGTAGCGGAGGCGATCCTCTGGCTGTTAAGCGATGCCTCGTCGTACGCCAGCGGCGCCTTGCTGGACGTCTCTGGCGGACGATGATGCTATGGCGTTCCTCGCGTCATGCGAACCGGCGACTTTACGAATGGTGTCAGCCGTCCGCGAAGCCCGCTCAGGCGGAAGCGGGACGCTCGCCGCGCAGCGGAACGTCGGCCGGAGCGGACGTTGCCAGTGGAGATGACCGTTTAGAAGCGACGATACGCACATTCCATCGCGGTCCACCTGCTGAACGCTTCATATTTGTTTACGATTTCTTCATGCGCACATTTCAGATCAATTCGATCATTACCGCCGATCACTTATCGGCGGACCAGCTTTCTACGTGGCATGCGTCAGCAACGCGCCCAGACGGCGGGTTTTTGCTTTCTGGGCCCAAAGTGGAGCGCCCCGAGATGAGAGAAACTGAATCGTTCGCGACGGAAAGTTCGGAGAGCGGCGCCGTTCTTCATATGCCGCCTGCTCCGGCCTAACGCGCACGTCGCGGCAGATTTGCCCGCGCGCGCGATACGTCATGTCGTCTTCTGGGGAACACGGGCCGGTCATGCGTTGCGTTTGATATAACAGTACGTTTTGCGCATACTTCGTCGTAATACGGCTTTTTGACGGTATTAAGAGATACCCCGACGAGTGGGTGCCTGGCGGCATTTCGCCCGCCGACGACTTGCGGCAGAAGTCCTACGTTGGCGCGCGCCGACGCTTCGGCGCGGGGATCCCGCCTGAGGTACCGGCACAAGTGGAGCACGAACTGGCCCTCATTGCGGATCTCAAGTAGGAGCCGTACTTTCTGACCGTCTATGCCCTGGTCGAGCAAGATGAAGACGGCATGCGTCGCTAATCTCCCAGAATGTTCCCTATCGGTTAGACCGGACAAACCCCGCACCACGGCGACTTGCGGCAATAATTGCCGTGATTGGCCAAAGCTCGACGTGCTTCTTCGAGGTATCCGGTAGATTACTTGCCCCGCGACGCCTTCGTTACCGTGTCGGATGTTTCGGGTTTCCTCAGTCACAGCCACAAAAATATTGTGCCTGTGACGCCTGCTGCTAACTTAAATAGCGCGATCACACGATGACTGTTTGCGCAGTCTGAGCCAAGTCGGCAGATCCGTGACTGAGATACTTTCCGCTGCGTTGAACGTGCATCCCATGTCCCACGCAACCCCGGCGTCTCGCGCAAAAGCTAAGCGATATTTGCACATGACATCTTCCGGTCGCGCTGCGACTGCCGTCGACAATTTCGGCGTTGCGATGACGGTTACAGGAAAGGATGCCAATGTCGGTGGACTAACATATCTGCTATGGTTTTGGCTCTCACGGAATGAGGTCTTTATAATAAACGTCATTTCCCTTTGATACATACGTGGATAAAAATGAGGCGTAGCATTTCAGTTCGCCTCGGCGAGCGTCAAAAAGGGTAGGGATTTAGAAATGGAAAGGATCGCACGAAATCCAGGTAAATTTGAACCGCTCAATCTTTTTACCTCCATCGGCCGGGAAGCTGGTTATCAATTGGGCAGCGAGGCTCATTACGAGCATTTTATTAAAGCGGTAGAGAAGTCGCTGAAGGCTGGCCAGGCCAACCTAAGGATGCTGCATGGGAAACGCGTCGAGGCGCTGTTCGCACATGTAGCTGGTGCGTTAGGACAGTGCCTGATGGTGAAGGCAGAAGATGCCGGCGATATCTTTGTTGCTGACGGGGAGGTAAAGATCCCGGATTACCGGCTAGTGCTTCGGGATCGGAGCCAGCTCCTCGTCGAGGTCAAGAATTGTCACGGCGATGGCATCGAGCAGCCGTTCTCTGTAAAGCGCGATTATGTCGACCAACTGGATCGATACGCCGACATGAATAGAGCGTCATTGAAGTTTGCTGTCTTTTTCTCAAGCTGGCGCATTTGGTGTCTGTTGTCACGTCATTCATTCCAGGAAAAGGACGATGACCTCGTCATTACCTTCCGGAACGCTATAGCGACGAATGAGATGTCCTCGATCGGGGATGTGATGATTGCGACCTTGCCGGAACTAAAAATCGAATTACTTGCTGATCCTGCAGAGGCACACGCGGTCGATAAGCGTGGCCGGGCGCAATTCATCATCCGCAGCGCCAAATTGTTTTGCGTGGGAAAAGAGATTATCGATCGTGCCGAGCAGGCGATCGCCTTTAGGCTGATGCGGTCAGGGACGTGGTCTGACACCAGTGAGGCCATCGTTGAAGATGGAAGGTTACTCGGCATCGTCATTAAAGCCCGCCCCGAGACATTGCACGAAGGGCAGCATTTCGAGGCGATTGGTAACCTCAGTTCCTTGGTGACTTCCGCGTACGGCGAAATGACGGTCAAGGACAGGCGCCCGATCGCGCTCGATGTCGCGGCAGATCCGGCCGCGTTCGCACTCTATATCCCAGAAGATTACAAAAGCGACACCTTGCCGCTCTGGCGCTTCGTGATGCAGCCAAACCCAGATTTTCGAGTTGGTGGAGATACAGGGGGCTCGTAAACAGCCGTCCCTTTAATCAAGTACCCAGAGGCGCAAATCAGCTGCCACGCTGAATCAGTATAGGTACACGATTGGTCCAGCGGTGTCTGGGCATGGGAAGGAAATTGAAGATACGTAAAGTCCTGCTTGAATGATGGGCCAGAACAATCCTCACCGGATAAATGACGACCGCGAGCATTTCTACATCATCCCGATGGAGTCGCGCCAAGCGCTTTTCGGGACCGTCTGGCATGATCCAACGGATGATGAAGTCGATGTGTGTCTCGACGTGCTCTTGGACCAAATCGAGAGCATGTTCACGTTCAGCGAATCACTCGGCTGGTATAACGTCGATCCCGGCAAACTGCACGGCTACTACCGGGATCGCCGAGCCCTGAGCCGCGGCAAGCCAGGCGCGGCGCCACTGGAACCTCTGTTCTAGGGGACGGGTGCCAACAGTGGCTGTTTCGCATGCAAAGCCAGACCGTCCGAATCGTCGCATGACTTATCGCTGGCGTCTTTCAGAATGGAATGCAGTTTCCGGTCTGCGTCATGCTGCGCCGACGGATTGATGTCCTGGTTCTTGCCCGTATGCTCGTCCCACGAGTTGGCCGCCCAGCTCGTGGCCACCAATCAGGCCGATGACACTCGAATCGGGGTGTCAGCGACGCGCTGTCGCTTGATGTGGATGCGAAGAGACCAAGCCAGCGGCGCGAGTGTCTGTTGTACTGCGGCGGAGGTCGTTGCTGTGTGAGAAGTCCGAACGGCAGTTGTGGGTTGAAACGCGACTCCCACGCAAGCGATTCCAACGTTCGCTGGTTAACGTCCGCTTCGCTGCTTGTTACTGCCTTCGACAAAGTCTTCGGTGAATGTCGCTTATGGCCGATGTCCAGACTCCCGCGCTAGTTATTCTTTCGTCCCTACCCGCCGGTCGATCATGATGAATTCGCAGATTGCCAAAACCTTCCTAAAAACGGCAAACCTTTCGATGATATTTTTTGCGCTAGCTCGCCGTTATGAGCCGCTTATGGCAGGACACGACTACTACGTTCGATGGACTTGAGGACGGTGCGACGAGGTGGCTCTGGGCCTATGGCGAGATGTACCGGCTATCGGCTCATCGTTAAACCGTGCTGCAAGTGGGTAGTCGAGCGTATCCAGCACAGCAAACATCAACAAGCGCCCTAAACGTTCACCCAAGGCGGAAAACGCTAGTCTACTCAAAGCGGGCCTGTCGCAAAGCACGGATTCGCTTAGCGATGCTGGTCGTTCGTATGCATTTGAATGTATAGCCAATGACAGAGCTCACACCGTTCGATTACTGCGCTATGTCAACGTGGGTTCGGCGCAATTCAATCAATGGGAATCAAGGCGATCAAGAATCGCCAACGCCTTTTCGACGTCACCGTGCGATGCCAATGCCTTGAAACGCGTTTCCACATCAGCGACCGTAATCGCCTGGATACTTAGCTCCTCGACCAACTTATTCACGCTTAGCTTGCGCGAACGCGCCAACGTCTTCAGCCGCTCAGCCGTGTCATCTGGCAAACGAATTGTAAGCGTGCTCATGAGAATTGCTCCAAAAATTGAGCCGGAGTCAAAATGGACAGCGCTTCCCAGCGCAGTTCGCCGCGACCGACATCACGAATATTGTGGGTCACGATTGCTTGTGCTCCAGCAGCCACAGCCAGTTCAATTAGATGGTTATCCGCTTCGTCGGGCAGATTCGGGCGCCACCCGTAATAAACAGTGACCCACCGCCCAACACGAGCCAGGGCGGCGAGCACCTGCAGTCGCTCGTCTGCCGTGGTGAGGTCTGTCCAAATCGGGCGGCCGAGCAAATCTTCGTATTCGAGCCACAGCGCATTACCAAATGCTGGCACATGCTGTCCTTGCAATACGCGTCGCAACAGCTGCCGGGAAGCCCCGCCGTCAGATCGCAGCGCCGATACAAAGACGTTCGTGTCAATTACGATGATAGCCATGAGTGACAGCATATACGCTGTCATCCGGAAAGGCAAGCCTATCGGCGGTTCGTCTTTGCAGCGACCGGTGATCCTCCATGCTGTGATTGCTTATTTTCCTGGCAAGTGGTGACCGAAGACGAGCCGAAACACGCGACTACGGGTAGAGACCAATCTGTTAAGCGTGCCGCGCCAGCTATTGGCCACTCTCGATTCAACAGCAAATGGTCCATGATCTGCGGACATCTGACCGCAAAAGGCCGACTTCGAGACCGCAACCGGACGGCGCAATCGGCCTGAGCGGTCACCCGGCTGGACTTGAACTAATGACCAGAAGTGGCCGAACAGCGGACGTCGAGGTTAAACTGAAGACCAGCGTTCGGGGCCGTCGCTTATCGGCCGGGACCGGTCGGTCGCCGTCGGTCAAAGATCGTCGGAAAAAGCGAGATAATTTTTCTCCCGACTCTACCGACACCAACGCCACCGACTTCCTACGAGGCAGCATGAAGTTAAGTTCAAACCGTTTATTCCTCCGCGATTTCGCAATTGCCGACCGTGACGCAGTTCATGAGTACGCGTCGTCCATCGATGTGGTTCGGCACCAAGCGTGGGGACCGAATACCTTGTTGCAAACTGCGGAATTCGTCGAGGCAGCCGCAAGTGAAACTGCAGTTGCAGAGAGGAGACTTTTTACGCTCGCAGTGGTCTTGAATGACGAGACTCTAATCGGGAGCGTCTTGGCAGCTATTTCAACCGATGGATCTGAAGCGGAAATTGGCTACTCTTTCAATCCGCACTACTGGGGGATGGGGTACGGAACGGAGGCTGTGAAGCGCCTTGTAGGATACATACTCACCACTGGCGATGTTAGGCGCATTTTTGCAACATGCAGACCCGAGAACGCGGCTTCCATCAACATCCTCAAGAAAATCGGTATGAACCAAGAGCGTCTCGTGAGGAAAAACATACTTATCAGGGGCGAGTGGTGTGACTCGCTAATCTTTGGGTTGCGTCTTCCGGAACGCGAAGCTTAATGCCTTGACCTGCCCCCAGTATCAGTCCGAAACGGCTGTAGAGTCCGTCGTTAATACGACCGTACCCCCGATTCAGTCCCGCTCAGAAGTAGAGAAAACCGGCTTCGCGGTT
>CAWUJR010000139.1:0-8624 GCA_963922375.1 uncultured Robbsia sp. | reverse complement strand
GCACGGGTTTCCACTTCAACGGGCCGCTAGATATTACCGCCCTGGCGAAGATTGCCGAAATGAGCGTTGCGTCGTTCAACCGGCACTTCAGAGCGGCAACGTCGACCAGCCCCTTGCAGTACCAAAGACGCTTCGCTAGCAGAAGCGAGACGCTTTCTGAGCACGAATGCGGACGCCACACGCGCGGCTTATGCTGTCGCTTACGAAAGCACTTCGCAATTCAGCCGTGAATACGCGCGCCTTTTCAGCCGACCTCCCAAGCAAGATGCTGTATTCCACCGAGGGAACATGAGCGAGCTTTCCAGCGTGCTGATCTGAGGGATTGATAGAACGCGACCCAGCATCGGCCCTTTGCCAGCCGTGCGCGCTACGCCAACCTCTGTTTTTTGCATTCACCACCCGGAACGAAATGGAATGACGACATACCCGCACCACCTTGCTACGGACCGGACTCCGCCGTGCTGTCTCGTCCGAGAAAGAACAGGATTGAACGCATGATCGGGTGGTCGATCGGGGTGGCGGCCCTGCTCATCGTGGCAGTGGTGGCGGTGCTGATCTTCCAAGTGGCCACCTATGTAGATTCGTATCATGAGAAAGTCGCTGCCGCCGGCTATGTCGGAAAAACGGCGCAAATCGGCGAAGTGAAGCTCAGCTATGTCGAGGGCCCCGACAACGGCCCGCCACTGGTGTTGTTGCACGCCCAACTGCTCGACTGGTTTGCCTACAGCCGGGTGCTGCCCGAACTCGCCAAGTCTTACCACGTGTTCGACGTCGATTACCCCGGTCACGGCCAGAC
Organism: uncultured Robbsia sp.; assembly: GCA_963922375.1. GTDB lineage: Bacteria > Pseudomonadota > Gammaproteobacteria > Burkholderiales > Burkholderiaceae > Robbsia. Next base: position 7,828 of record CAWUJR010000139.1, on the reverse strand, counting down.
CGTCACTCCGGCGGATTACCCAATGACGGCCGATCGCATCGGCGCCGACCTGGCCGACTTCATCGAGCAGCAGATCGGCCAGCCGGTCTTCGTCACCGGCAACTCGTCCGGCGGACTGCTCGCGACCTGGCTGGCAGCGAACCGGCCGCGACTGATCCGCGCTGCCCTGCTGGAAGATCCGCCACTCTTCTCGGCCGAATATCCGCGCATCAAGCAAACCATCGCGGATCGGGCTTTTATCACCAGCCATGCAGCCGCGATGAAGGATCATCCGAAGGATTTTCTCCTCTACTGGATCCATGGCAACGCACCGTTCTTCCGCAAGAGGGTCGGACCGGGTGTGCCCTTTCTCTTGACCCAGGCCGTGCAGGCACGTCGCCGGGCGCGACCGGGACAGCCGCCCGAGATTGGCCTGCTCGGCAACGACACGGTGCGGATGCTCATCCGGGGACTGGACCGCTACGATCCCCGTTTCGGCGCGGCGTTCTACGACGGGAGCTGGAATAAGGGCTTCGACCATGCCGCTGCTCTGGCTCGGATCGAACGCCCGGTGCTGCTGATGCAAGCCGACACCACGACGCTGCCCGATGGCACGCTCAATGGTGCGATGAGCAGCGAAGAGGCCGCGCGCGCTATGTCGCTGCTCAGGCACGGTCAATATGCGAAGGTCGGTGCCGGCCACGTCGTCAACCTCGACAAGCCGGAGGAGTTTGTGCGGATCCTAAAGGGCTTCTTCGCGGGGAAATAATGCGCATGACGTCCCGCACGGCGATTTCAGAAGGCTCGCGCACATTCCAGTTCACAGTTTCCACGCCGAGACGGCCGGCCAGGGAAGCATGAACAGACCTGCGGACATGACGCGATGCGTGGCAGGTGTGGGCCGAAAGATCAGCGTTGCCAGCACAAGTCCCACCGCGATGAAGATCAGGGCATGCGGGCTGAGGCGATGCCGCCACGAGCCGTGCCAAGCGCCACTAATGCTAAATTTCCAGCAGCTTCTTGCAATTCTCCACGAGTCGGTCGCCATAGTCCGGCGTCAGCGGGTGAATCCTCAACAAAAGATTGAAATAGAGTGCGCCGAATATCGCGTCTACGACCAGCTCCGGGTCGACGTGTCTGGGGACGAGCCCTTGCTCTTGCGCCTCGACGATATCGTTCACCGTACCGGCGCGCCTGGGCTTGACGTAATGTTCGTTGAGTTCTTTCAGAACGTCCGGATCACTCTGTCCTTCAGCGATGAGTTCTGCGATGACCTTGCCAAAGAAACCATTGAAGGCCGCGATGAGTTTCTCGACTTTCTGACGAATGGCGTCCTCGACGGAGGTTGCCTGAGGCGGATCGAGTTCGGGAACCACCCGCTCGTTGAACATCGCCACCACAAGCGCCGCCTTGGTCTTCCACCAGCGATACAGGGTCGGCTTGCCGACGCCCGCGCGCTTGGCGACCTTCTCCATGGTCAGGTCGCGGACCGACATCTCCTGAAGGAGATCATAAACCGCAGTAAGAATGACGTCGTGTGAGCTTGCGCTCGTTGACCGCGGTCGACCAAGCGCGGCGGACGAGGGACGATTGGTTTTCATGGATTTATTTTAACGCGACGTTACGGAAAAGCAATTGACTTTCGCCTCGGTTGGCCTAGACTGTTTAACGTTACGTAAAGTTAAGATAAAGGAGCAAAGAAATGTCTGAAACACAACAGAAGGTCGCGTTGGTCACAGGCGGTTCGCGAGGTATTGGCGCCGAGATTGCCGAGCGTCTGGCGGCCGACGGCTTCACGGTGGCGGTGAATTACGCGAGCAACGCCGACGCGGCCAACGCCATCGTCGGAAAGATCGAATCGTCAGGCGGCAAGGCTTTCGCGGTATCGGCCGATGTCAGCGATGCCAGCGCCGTCGCGGCAATGTTCGCGAGCATTGCCGCGCGCGGCAGTGAGGTGACCGTCCTGGTCAACAACGCCGGCATCATGGAGCTCGCGCCGATCGCAAAGATGGACGCCGATACGTTCGACCGTATGGTCGCGATCAATCTCAAAGGTACGTTCAATACGCTGCAGGAAGCCGCGAAGCGGATGGGCGATGGAGGCCGCATCATCAATACCTCCAGCAGCGTCACCAAACTGCGCTTGCCGGGCTACGGTCCTTACGCGGCAACCAAGGCGGCGGTGGAGACGCTGACCGCGATCCTCGCGCGCGAACTGCGCGGCCGGAACATTACGGTCAATGCCGTCGCGCCCGGACCGACGGCCACCGAACTGTTTTTCAAGGGCAAGTCGGAGGAGCTCATCGGCAGCATTACGAAGATGGCGCCGCTGGAGCGGCTCGGTGAACCAAGCGACATCGCCTCGGTGGTGTCATTCCTCGCCGGTCCAGATGGTGCCTGGATCAACGGCCAGACTTTGTTCGCGAACGGCGGCGCGATTTGACCGGGCGTGTCGCCATGCAACAGGCAGGGAAGACAGCGCTGGTGACCGGCGCTTCCCGCGGCATTGGCGCCGCGATTGCTTCGCGGCTCGCGCGGGATGGCTACTCGGTAGCGGTCAACTACGCTTCCGGCACCCGTGAGGCCGACGCGGTCGTCGACGACATCGTCGCGGCCGGCGGCCAAGCCTTCGCGGTACAGGCCGATCTGGCAAAGGCCGAGGACACGGAGCGTTTATTCGACGCCGTGGCCAGTCGTTTCGGACGGCTTGACGTTGTCGTCCATAACGCTGGCATTCAGTTGCTCGGATCGCATGCCGAGATGGAGGTCGCGGCCCTCGACCGTCTTATCGGAATCAACTTGACCGCAGCGTTTCGCGTGCTGAGCCGTGCGGCACGGCAGGTCTCGGAGGGCGGGCGCATCGTTGCGCTCTCCTCAGGCACGACGGCGGTGCTTCCGCCGCGCTATGGCGTCTATGCGGCGACCAAAGCGGCGGTCGAAGTGCTGATTGGCGTGCTGGCGAAAGAGCTTCGCGGCCGCGGCATCACGGCGAATGCCATTGCGCCGGGCCCCGTGGCAACGGACCTCTACCTCAAGGGAAAGACGGCGACGGACTTGGAAGAGACCGCAGCCCGGACGCCTCTCGGCCGTATCGGACAACCGAACGACATAGCGGGCACCATCGCGTTCCTGGCCGGACCCGGCGGCGAATGGATCAACGGCCAGACGATCCTCGTCAACGGCGGCATGATTTGAGCCGCTCAACGCGAGAAGCAGAAAACATGAGCAAGACAATATTGATCACCGGCGCATCCGGCGGATACGGGAAGATGACCGCCTATTCGCTTGCCGACGCTGGTCATACTGTCTATGCGCGATACCAAGGGCCGCAACGCCGAACAAGTCGCCGCTGCCGCTCGCCATGCCGCCGCGCACAGCGTCGATCTCAGAACGGTCGAGCGGACGGGCAGGACCAGGCGTCGGTCGAACGCGCCATTCAGACCGTGATCGACGAAAAAGGCGGTCTGGATGTTCTGGTCCACAATGCCGGGCACATGGTGTTGGGCGCCGCCGAGGCGTTCACACCGGAGCAGTACTCTTAACAATACGACATCAATGTGATTGGCACGCAGCGGGTCAACCGTGCTGCATTGCCCTACATGCGCGCGTCGCGTTCGGGACTGCTGGTATGGGTCTCCTCAACGAGTGTTCGCGGTGGCACGCCGCCTTGCCTTGCGCCCTACTTCGCCGCGAAGGCGGCCATGGAGTCACTCGCAATCAGCTACGCCGGGGAGTTGGCGCTATGGGGCATCGACACATCGATCGTCTCGCCCGGCGTGTTCAGCCGGGGACCAAGCACTTCCAGCATAGCGGTCGCCCTGAAGATGAGGACATCGCGCGTGCTTACGCCGAGGGGCCAACGGCCGATCTTCAGGACAGGGTGGGAAAAGGACATGCTGCCATGGAGCCAAAAGACGCCGATCCGCAGGCGGTCGCCAGAGCGATAGCAAGCGTCGTTGAGCTTCCCGCCGGCAAGCGGCCGTTCCATATCACCGTCGACCCCGCCGACATGGGCTATGAGGTCATGGCTGCGATGGGCGACCGTATCCGTTCCGAGATCATGAGAGCGATGGGACTAGGGGATATTCTGACGCCTGCGTCCGCCCGGGCCCTATCAGCCCCCCCCGGCATTAACACTGCCACTACTCGAGGCCATCGAAGCCTGGGTAACCGACGCGGACCGGCTCACGGTGCATGACCGGATCGTCGCGCTGGCCGGCGGCATCTTCGATGGTCCGTTCCAGGGGGATGTGCCAGCCCGGCACATTTCCGGTAGTCCTTACTCAGCCAACGCGGACTCGAAGTCGAGCACATCCGTATCGCGCATGCCCAATCCCTTGGCCTCGGCGCGCCATCTAGCCACCGCCTGGACAACCTCGCCCGAAATCTTGTTCGCCTGCTCGGCCTTCAATCTGAAATAGGTTGCTTCGCTCATCAGTAAGGCCCGGCTCGCGATGACTCCAGAATCCTCGGTCAGCCAGGTCTTGCTTTCGCGGCGGTCTCCCGGCATCGGGTTGAGGTCGAAGGCTGGCGACAGCCGCCATCCGTGACGGCGTGCGTCGTACAGGAAACCGGTATTGGGCAGGTGTGGCGTAAGTTGCTGTACGTGGAAACGAGGCATGGTCATTCCCATTGTGCAACAGATCCAACCAGGAAGATTTAAAACGAATAGTCGTTCATGCGGTGTATCCGCCGTCGACCGTCAGAACCGAGCCGGTCACGTAGTTGGCTGCAGATGAGGCCAGGTAACTTACTGCAGCAGCGATGTCGCTGGGCTTGCCGTAGCGGCCGAGCGCGGTTTGAAGAGCTGTGTCTTGCGCCCAATCGGAAACGGCTGGATTCATATCTGTGTCGATTGGACCTGGTTGCACCAGATTTACTGTGATCTCCTTTGCGCCGAGTTCGCGTGCAAGTCCACGAGTGAACGCCAGCAGTGATGACTTCGTCAAAGCATAAGCTGTCAAACCTGGGGTGGGCACTCGCTCAGCATTACTCGATCCGATCGTTATGATGCGTCCACCTCGCCCAAGGTGCGAAAGCGCTACCTGCGAAGCCACTATTACCGCGCGGACGTTTATATGAAGTAGTGCGTCAATGTCATTGAGACTCATATCGGCCAGTGGTCCCATGCGAGCAATACCGGCGTTGTTGACAAGGATGTCTAAGCCGCGCATACAGTCCGCAGCTTCGGCGACCGACCGTTTGACCGCATCTGCATCGGCGCTATTGGCCTTGATGGCGAACGCATGTCCACCAGTGCGTTGGATCTCTTTGACGACTGCGTCGGCACGTTCCGAGGATTTCTCGTAGGTGATTGCCACATGGGCGCCGCGAGCAGCTAATTCGAATGCAATCGCTGCACCGATACCTCTTGAGCCACCGGTCACTAAGGCGCGTTTTCCTTTCAGGTCACTCATATTTCCTCCTCGACTAGAAATTCTGATCGTTTTGCAATTTCAGCCAATCATCGCAATCAGCTTGCCGTGATTGTTACCTTCGAACAAACCTAGAAATGCAGAAGGAATATTGTCGAACCCTTCCACAAGCTGTTCTCGATAGCTGACCTTACCTTGCGATACGAGAGGCGCTACCTCGGCGACGAAATCGTTCCGGCTGCTGAGATGGTCGAGGATGGAAAAGCCGTGAACCTGAATGAACCGATACAGGAACAGTTTGAGCAGTTCAGGAAGATGATCGGGTCCACTAGAAACTTCCGGCGACGAATAATGCGCAATGCTGCCGCACACGACGACTTGAGCATGCATGTTGAAGTAACCCATTAACGCCTCAAACATGGGTGCGCCAACGTTTTCGAACACCGCATCAATTCCATTGGGTAGAGCAAGACCGAGCTGCTCTTTAAAATCTGCGGCCTTATAGTCAACCGCAGCGTCGAGGCCGAGTTCGTCCAGAAGATATTTCACCTTTTCCGGGCCACCGGCGATGCCAACCACACGGAATCCCTTGAGCCTGCCCAATTGGGCGGCCACGGATCCCACCGCGCCCGCCGCTGCGGTAACAACCAGCGTCCCACCCGATTTGGGCTTCATGTATTTGTTGATGCCGACCCAGGCTGTATGGCCTGTATGGCCCAACACACCCAACGAAGCGGACAGCGGCGCCGCTATCGTATCGACTTTTTGCAGCTCGCCGCCTTCAGAAACCGCGCTCTCCTGCCAGCCTGACCAGGATATGACATGATCGCCTGCGGCGAACTTTGGATTTCTACTTTCTTCAATGACCGCGATAGTCGGACCCGGCATCGGCTGTCCGACATCAATCGGGGGCAACTCACTGCCCGCATTGCCCATCAAGTTTCTTTGATATGGGTCCATCGAAATCAATACATTGCGTAACAGCACTTCACCGTCTTTGAGGGTGGGAAGCGGCTGCTCTACAAACTTGAAGTCGTCCAATGTAGCATTGCCGTTCGGCCGCTTAGCCAAAATGATCGACCGCGTAGACTTGTCCTTCATTTGCATTTCCTGGGAAAGGTTATGGTTACTCGAAACAGACTGAACAAACTACGCTGTCCGAGTGTTTAGTATTTATGCAGTGATCACTGCATAAATACTAAAGCGCTTGCAAAAGCCGGTCAACGGATTTATGTTGCGAACGATGCAGAAATCAGATCAGCTTCCATCCTCAATCGACGCTGCGGTCACCCGCAGTCGTGGACGACCGCGTGCCTTTGACCGCGTTACGGCACTAGCCGCCGCAACGCGACTGTTTTGGATAAAAGGTTTCGACGCGACTTCGATCGCCGACCTCACGGCGGTGATGGGGATCGGATCGACCAGCCTGTATGCAGCTTTCGACTCCAAGGAATCACTCTACGCGGAGGCATTGCGGCACTATGGCGAGAATTACGAGACGCTCGTCTGGGCAGGATTTTTCGGTGCAAAGACTGCGCGAGACGCCATAGCGGCATTGCTCAAAGATTCCGCTGCGGCGCTTACTGGTAGCAAGGCGGATATTCCGCTCGGGTGCATGGTCACCCTGTCCTCTGCCGGTGGCGGCGATTCACCGGAGTTAGGAAAGCGCGTGCGCGCGGCTCGCACAATATTATTCACGAGGTTAAAGTCGCGCCTCGACCAAGCAGTACGGGACGGGGAAATTCCTGCTTCGGTTGATACCCATGGGCTAGCCCGCCTAGTTCAGAGTATGCAAAATGGAATGTCAATCTTGGCCCGTGACGGCGCTACGTGCGCTGAACTTGAGGCGGCGGCTCGGCTGGCAATGCAAGGGTGGAATAGTTATATAGGGACGTAATAACAACCGGAAGCTATTATCAAGGAAGGTAGCACTACGCGGCGCGCTCGGTTCGTCACGGATGGTCCGTTGGGTCGATCACCGACCCTCACATGGTCAATCCGACTTTCTTACGTCTACGGCCGCTACACTTTGCATTTCGGTCATCGGCTACGAGTTGCTAAACGTCGGCTCTGGCCGAAATTGGGGCGGTCGAACTGTCGATGGAAACGACCGTGATCGGATTTTCACCCTTTCCGCATCAGCTCACGCGCAGAAGAGCTGGTTGATTGCTGGATGCGAATAGCCGGTTGTGCGCATATCCTGCCATAGCAGATGAATGGACGGCCCGGCGCCCATTTCATGGACCAGCATGCCAAGGCGCCGGCTGTTGGCACATACAATCAAAGTCCTAGATCGTACAATTCCGCTGCCTCTGATGAAGCATGCTCGAAACCGTTCACGAGGGCGCCATTACCCTAGATCAATTTGGTCATAGTTTCCCGGGACAGGTCACCCCATGAACACACTGCCTGAAACCATCCTGCAACAAGCTCGCTCGCTTCCCGAGGGAGTAGTTCTGTCGCCCAAGGAGTTT
>CAWUJR010000138.1:0-8635 GCA_963922375.1 uncultured Robbsia sp. | reverse complement strand
CGCAGCGCCGCGGCACGCGACGGCGCGTTGAGCGCATCGCATTTCCACTCAAAGCGACGGTAGCCGAGATCGTCGAACACATGCCGCATCAGCAAATGAATGGCTTCCGACGCCAGTCGCGTGCGTCGCAGCAGGGGTGAATAAACGACGAATCCCACCTCGATCACACCATTTGCCGGATCGACCCGCATCAGCGAGAACGTTCCTAATGCACGATTGGACTGAACGTCGACCAGCGCGAAGTGAAGCGGATCGATCGACGTGGCGATCTTCGCCAGATAGGCGGAGAAGTCGGTGAGCGTGGCAAAAGGACCGACCGAAAAGTAAGTCCAGACCGGTTCATCGGTCTCGGTCTGATAGGCGGCATGCAGGTCTGCTGCGTGTCGGGCCACGTCTATCGGCTCCAGGCGAACATAGCGGCCATTCAGTGTCACCCGAGCGGGCGGGCGAGCGCCTTGCCAGTGCGGTAAGGGTCGACCGATGGACTGGCCGTGGTCGTTTTGCGTAGCGCGTTGCAGCGTTGGCTGCAGCATGTCGTGATAGGCATTGTCGAGCGTCTTCACAGCGGACTCCGTTAGCGGTAACCAGGGATGCCTCATAATACGGTTGAGACCGAGCGGTATGCTAGACCCAGCGCGCCCCGGCTCTTGGTTCCACTGAAGCACCACGCATACTGGAGAAAAACGTTGAGCGACAGCCCGATCGAATTGGAAACCGCGCCGAATCCGGACGCTGCTGTTATCTGGATGCACGGTCTGGGTGCCGATGGCAGCGACTTCGTCCCGGTCGTGCCCGAACTCCGGCTCCCGAAAACGCTCGCGGTGCGATTCATTTTTCCGCATGCGCCGCGCATTCCCGTGACTTGGAATGGCGGCTACGTGATGCGCGCGTGGTACGACATCGAGTCTGTGGAAGAGGGAAGTGTAACCGGCGACGGTGCGGGCCACGGAAAGCGCCATGCCGATGCGGCAGGGGTGCGGGCGTCGTGCGACACCGTGCGTGATTTGATTGCGCGCGAGAACACCCGGGGCGTGCCGACCGATCGCATCGTGCTGGCAGGCTTCTCGCAGGGCGGCGCGATTGCCTATACGGCGGGACTGACGCATCCGGAGAAGCTTGCGGGGGTAGTGGCGTTATCGACGTATTTGCCCGTGCCGTCGATCATTACGGAAGCGTCCGTGGCAGCCAGTCGTGCGACGCCGGTTTTTGCGGCGCATGGGACGCAGGATGGCGTGGTGCCGTATGCGCTTGGAGAAAGCGCGCGCGATACGGCTGAACGACTGGGGTTCAGCGTGGATTGGCGAAGCTATCCGATCGCACATACCGTTAACTTGGAAGAGCTAACGGATATTGGGGCGTGGCTGGCGGGGAGATGGTGAAGACTGCCTTTCGCGCAAAATTCTATTTCAAAGGTTGAAGCATAGCCACCGGCGCTCCGGCGGCTATGCTTCGCGTTGCTGCGAATAGGGACGAAAGTTGGCGCAGGATGATTCGTGCCCTATCCAGGATCGCAAAAGCGAATCAATCTGCCCAAACTCTGACATTTGCAACCTGCACGAAAACAGAAGGGAACGCGCTGCACGGCGAGGGTTGACCGAAAGGAGTGTCGCAAGGATCAACGTCGACTTCAATCGCGGCTATTTTTACGTTCCTTGTGCGCATCGACGCTTTGTTGTGAGTCACAGACGCATTCTCGCCACCGACGACTTGCACAAATGACGGGATGTTGCCGGTTACATCGGTGCTCGTCGTAAGGCGTTCGGCCGGATTCGATTCTGATGCGAAGCAGCCGAAGGTCGCGCCAAGCGATGAGACTATGTTGGTAGCGACTAGGCAACGGTGAGTGATACGCTTGGTTTTCATGATTCGTTCCTCGTTAGAAAGGAAAAGCATCGCTTCAAGTGTCGCGGCGGTGCCGTAACAGGGCAGAAGCTAAACATATAACGCCACTACGGGACCCTGCACCACGCCATACTGCAAGCTAATTTTTTAGTGATACTAATGGGCTAAGGTGACATAAGCGAAATATCCGTTCCCGAAGGGACGGGGCCCGGCAATACGATGAGTTGTCCATGCGTGGAGGTTTGTGACCTATTAACGCAAAGGCCGTACCCATTCGCGGTTCTCAGACGAAATGTTGGTTTGCGGGCGGATCGCGGTTGATCTGTTGATGCCCTCCGCATGGCAAATCGCAGGAACGGTAAGGCTGTGAGCACGTCGTGTGCGGTTGGCTTTTCATGCCGGGGCGCGCGCACGGCGCGCCTGGATCGAGGGGGATTCGCGTAATGTAACGGCACATGCGCGATTTGTTACGGGAACGCGTAACGTTACACGGAACGTACTTGGCGCTAGGGGCGCGGCACGACATCCGAACGGGGCCCTGTCAACGCTCCTAGCGGCTCGAGGACGTTTCGAGCGAGCCTATGTCGTAACAATGTGAGGGCATCGGCGATCACGCGTTCGCGTACTGGATCGCCTCACGCCCGAGTGGTATTAGTGGCATTGGCCGCCGAGGTTCTGTCCATGTCTTGAGCGGTCCACGATGGGGCAGCGTTGTGCCCCGGGTCGGCTAGTCGGGATCTTACGCTTGTACGCGAGAGCGGCCGTCCTCATGTGCATGGTTTAGGCCGCGATTGCTTGCTTGCGCGCCATCAGCGATCGCACCATCGTCAGGTGGTCCACATCCGACGGCGGCGCACTCAACAATGCGGAAACGGTTGAGCATAACGCTGCCAATGCCTGTTCTTTGGTGAAACCGCGCTCCTTAATGAATTTGCGCAGCAGCAACAGCGTACTGGCGTTGAGGCCAATACCAGGCAGTGCGAATGCCACGCAGTTCACCTGCCATGCAACATCGTTGATGGACATCGAGGGTGTCACTCGACAAAATGCCGCCATGAAACGCTCCTCGACATGCGCGTAACGCTTCGTGAGGAACTGCCGTAACGGCTCAGACAAATCGGTGCTGATGCGAATCGCGAATTCGCATTGCGCAGAGGACTCGACCACATCGAAGTCGGGTTGCATCAAGCCCCTCGCGAGTGCTGCCATCAGATGCTCACATCGCAACTCGTCACCGAAAGCGTTTTCCAGCGCGGACAGCTCCTCCGTCCGCCCCGCATTCACCACGTCGAGACGCCGGGCCGCCATTGCACACACCAGCGCGTTCTTTGAGCCGAAGTGATAATTGACCGCGGCAAGGTTGACGCCCGCCAATTCGGTAAGATCGCGCAGAGATAAGCTTTCCTGGCCCGAATTTGTATAGAGCTGTTCTGCAGCGTCCAACAAACGGACCTTGGTACTTTTCGCTAAATCGTCGGTTGATGCACGGTCCATGGCAACTCTCAAAGTGTGCCGCGACAAGAAAGGGCAATCTCGAAGCGACGGTCTTACTTCTATGCGGTTACTTTTCCCTGTCATGCATTGTGCTTACGGAATACGTAATGCGTCGAATATCGGCAATGGCAGTTGTCTTATGTTACTCATTTTTTTTGGATATCGCGAATTTTAATCAGTTTGATCGCCGAGCGGAAGGGGTGCCGAAGAAGCAGGCGTCGGACAATGTATGAGCGGTGCATCGCCATGCGGGAGCAGCCGAAAACTCAGTTAGTACAAGGCGATCGGTGGTCCGGAGGCGTGTATCGCAGCTGAGCGGCGATTGATACGGGCGGGCACGAGGATTTCGCTGAACGACGTTTCCGAAAACGATTCGAACGAATTACTTTTGGATAACATGAGTGGATCTTAAGAAAGCCGGATTCCGGCGTCGCGTTCACTGCATTCCGCAATTTCCCTGTGTTTGTTGGGTTTTCGTTAAAGCGAACGTCGCTCTCGTCTAGGCAAATGCGGGCGACCTTCGAATTGTCGTTGCCGTTTTGTTTTTTATATTGTCGACTTGTTATTAAAAATTGCGATCTTGCAACCTGCTAAGTCGCAGTCCTTAAAGAAAACCCAGCAAGGCTGATGCAGCGTGCGAGTGGCTTGAGGCGGCTCGATGCCGACATGGCGGGGTCCGGGTACGGCGGTTCGGATGGGATCGCGTCGAGTCGGCCATCGGATCCGTCGCGTTTACTGCGCTGCTGTCTGCCGTAGCGCAGTTGAGCCGGCAAGAGATCGCGGGCACCGGTCACCTACCTCTGGCAGGCGCAGCGCTGCGCCATCTTCCTAGGCAATTACCTTTCTGCAGGTGTTTAAAACTGCCGGTGTCCCATTGCGATGGGTTTGGTCATCGTGATGCAATGTTTGAAACGATCGCTTATCTAATTACTGTTTATAAATTGAATGGATGGATTAGAATTTCAGTCGGATGAATGTTTTATTCAAACGCTTGTTTGGAACATATCGACTAAATACCAGATGCTTTTCGTCGGATAGGGAGGTGCGTTTTTTTTGAAATTGATTTTGAAAAAAAATCATTAAAATTCATAATGTTATGAAAGATAAAACGAGAAATTTATGAAGTTTTGTGAGTCCATCTTTCGTTTTTTTGCTCCCTAATCCAGTAGAAAATAAAACAACAAAACGTACGATCCCGCACATTTTGAAGTTGCAATTGAAGGTGGCGTGTAGCAAAATTAATTCGTTGGCTCACTCATTTATTTTCTACTTTCCGGATAAGGGTAAGTACTAGAGTGGTCGGCAATATAAGTGAAAGAAAGCTTTACTTTTTCAACCGTTACATCACCTCTCAGAGGTACGTCATGTCTTTAACTTCACTAATCCACTCCGCTAAGGCATCGGTCAAGACGTTCGCCGATGACGAGACGGGGGCTACGGCAATTGAATATGGTTTGATCGCCGGTTTGATCGCGGTTGCCATCATTGGAGCAGTGACCGCAGTCGGCACGAATCTGACCACGATGTTCCACACGATTGCGACGAACGTCAAGACGACGGCAGGGACCTAAAGGTTTCCTAACGATTGCCCGCGTCACGGTCTGCGCAGGTTGATGGCATGCAGGGTCCCCTCTTGTTGCTGTGCTGTGCGACAGTGGCAGGGTGGGATTTATGGGCGCGGCGAGTGCCGAACCGCTTACTGATTGTTTTTCTGGCAATGCAATGCGCGTTGATGGCTCATAGTCCATCGGCGATCGGCTGGCAGAGCGGATTGACAGGTATGGGGATCGGTTTCGTCGCGCTTTTGCCGTTCTATGCGTTGCGCTTGATGGGCGCGGGTGATGTCAAGTTTGCAGCGGTCCTTGGATTGATGACGGGGCCGCAGGTGTTCTTCTGGTCTTGGGTAGGCGCGGGCTTGCTTGCTGGCATCCATGGATTGCTCGTCTTCTATGCTCGTTCGAATCTGTCGATGTCCGCGATTGGAGGCTGGATAATCCAGACCGCATGGTGGCAGCGGATCGCGGCAGGTCGGCGTGGGCGGCATGGTATTCCCTATGCGGCCTATCTGGCGGCGGGGGCGGTCGCGGTCATGCTCATTTTCCACGGTACGCAAGTGCGGTCGGTGTTGAATCGGATGGTCAGTGCTTGAGGCCGCGCGCTTGAAAGCGGCCGTAGCCATGGCGGTGAATGAATCAGTTTCAATAAACGTGCTGGTAGCGACGTGCGTCGCATCGCCAGCATCGAAGCAGCGGGCTTCGAAGCGGTGCGCGAGGCATCCGGCGCGAGCCGGCCAGCAGTACGGGGAGTTGGCATGACGGGAAGTGACCGCCAAGATGAGGTGTCACATAGATACGGTGATACCTGGGTGCGGCGTGCCTCATCGCACGGCGGTTGGGATTGGCCGCGAGCGCAGCGCCGTCCATTCGAGCCTTCGGTCAAGCATTTGGTACGGAGGGCCATGTGAGCGCTTCGACGAAAATCGTCGCGGCTGTTCTCGTCGCGTTGGCCTTGCTGCTGGGCGTGATGGCGCTGTTCGTCGGACGGCGTCCGGCTCCGGCCGGAGAAGAGGGCGCGGCCCCTGCGGTGCAAGTGCAAACCTTTCCTGTGGTGGTGGCTTCGCGCGAACTGAACGCGGGCGATGTGATCGCCGGCAGCGCCGTTCGTGTCGTACAAATGCCTGTTCAGCCTCAGGGCGCCTATTCCCGGATTCAGGATGTGATCGGTCATACGCCGCGCGTCGGCGTGGCCAAAGGTATTCCATTGACGGAAAGTGGATTGAACCAAGGGTTGCCGTTGTCGTTGAAGGCAGGGGAGCGCGGGGTCGCCATCGCGGTAGATGAGGTGACCGGCGCGGGGAATTCGGTTCAAGCGGGCGACTACGTCGACGTCTTCATCATCGTGAAAGCGGCGGATGCGCCCACAGGCGTACCGGGCACGGATCGGATGGTCGCGCGTTTGCTGCTCTCCCGCCTGCGGGTGTTGTCGTACGGTACGGATTCGCTGGTGCCAAGCACTGCTCAGCCGACGGAGATCAGCAGTCGTGACGCGCAACGACAGCAGGCGCGCAGCGCAGTGCTGGCGGTCCCAGTGGCCGATGTCGATAAGCTGGTGCTGGCGTCTCAGACGGGGCACCTGACATTGGCGCTTCGTTATCCGGAGGATCTTCAAGTCCCGAATCCTGCGCTATTCGAGTTGCCGCCGCCGGTATTGACGCCGCGTTCGGGTTTGGATGCGAGCGCGCGCGAGGCGGTGAATTCGCCCGTGAACACCGCGTTCGCCGGTGCGGATTCGCCAGCGCTCGTCGGTGTGGCCTCAGGTGGGACGCGCGCGAATACCGTTCCCACGTTACCCACGCCCTTGCCGGCCAATATGATGAATTCCCCCGGCCCGACCAGCGTGGCCACCGCCGCTGCGGCGGCGCGGTCGACAGGCGAGCGGATGGTCGAGGTGATACGCGGAAGCGACTTCAAACGCGAATCCGTGGACGAAGCGGGATCTTCCAGCAACGCACCCAGCGTGCGGGCGCAGTCGGGAGCTGCGCAATGACGTTTTCTGTGAGGGCATGGCAGGTGAGTGCGGTGGTGACGGTGGGGCTGATGACATCGATAGGGATGCACGTCGCTCAGGCACAGGAGCAGGGCTCGGTGTCAGGTCGGGCGTCGTCCCAACAGCAGACGCCGCAGTCGTGGCAGGCGCAGACAGCGTCGCCGACTCAGGCGGTGCCGCTGGCACCACCGACGATGACACCATTGCCGCCCGTCGCGCAGGCAAGCGAAACGGGCGGGTCACTGCAACTGTCGGTCAACGATCAGCGAATGATCCCGGCCAAACGGCTGCATCGCGTCGCGGTAGGCGATCCGAGCGTAGCCGATGTGATGCCGGTCGCGGCCGGTGTGCTGGTGATCGCGAAAAAACCCGGCACCACGACGGTATCGGTGTGGGAGGGCAGTGCCACGTCGCCCACCCTGCGGCAAGTGCAGGTGCAATCCCCGGGCGCTGCCGCATTGTTGTCGGGCACGGATGCCAAAGTGCGCACCTACGGCGATACCACCGTGCTGGAGGGCTCGACGGCGTCGCTTTCCGAGCACCAAGCGGCATTGGCAGCGGCGCAACAGGCCGCCGGATCGGGCGGCAAAGTCGTCGATCGTTCGGTGGTGGGGGTGGGCGGGGTCGTGCAAGTGGATGTGAAGATCGTCGAGTTCAGTCGCACCGCGCTGAAAGAGGCGGGTTTCAACCTGTTCAGCTCACGCTCGAACGGCTTCGGATTCGGCGTTTTCGGGACGAGCACGTTGTCCAGTTATTCGCCGTCTTCCAGCGGCGTGTCGTTTGGGAGTACAGTAGGAACAGCGATGTCGACGGCGTTTAATTTAGTCGCAGGCCCCTTTGGCAATGGACTATTTGCAAATTTGAGCGTGTTGGAGACGAACGGTCTGGCACGCGTGTTGGCCGAGCCGACGTTGGTCGCGTTGTCCGGTCAGTCGGCCAGTTTTTTGGCAGGGGGTGAATTGCCGATTCCGGAGTCCGGTGGCCTCGGCACGGTCAATGTAGTGTTTAAATCGTTCGGGATCGGATTGACGGTGACGCCGACGGTGTTGGGTGCGCAGCGCATCGGATTGAAAGTGGCGCCGGAGGCGAGCGAGCTCGATTACACGCATGAGCTGACCGTGTCGGGAACGTCGATACCGGCTATTACGACCCGGCGCGCTGATACGACAGTGGAGTTAGGTGACGGTGAAAGCTTTGTGATTGGCGGACTGATATCCCGTACGACGATCGCCAGCGTCGACAAGGTACCCATGCTGGGAGATCTGCCCATCATCGGCGCTTTCTTCAAGCGTCTGAGTTATTCGCAGGACGATGAGGAGTTAGTTATCGTGGTCACACCGCATCTGGTTCAACCCATCGCGCGCGGCGTGGAGATACCGTTGCCGGCCGAGGGCCGGGACGCCAGCAAGCAACCGGTCTGGGGGAGTTTCCTCCGCGGGCCGACGGCCGCATCCGATTTGCCTGGTTTCAGCCGCTGACGATCATGGATAAGAACTTTCAAGAACCTCGCATTGTCAGTCGCGCGCAGAACTTCGTGTTCTTCACCGCCTATGCGCAGCGCGCGGAGGAGCTGGGACGCTGCCTCGACGGGCTGGGACGCGTCGATCGGTTGACCGGTGACGCGGCCTATATCACGCGTTCTGCAGTCATCTTGAAGCCGACACTGGTATTCGTCGATTTCGCGCCGGCACCGTTGAGCGCTGCGGCGTCCGCGTCCGGTACCGCGCCGATGACGCCCGACGCTGTGGCGCAG
>CAWUJR010000137.1:0-8635 GCA_963922375.1 uncultured Robbsia sp. | reverse complement strand
CAGCTTCGCCTCGCCATCCTGACGCGCCAACACGGCTGCTTGCGCATCGACCACGCGATTACGGACCGCCTCGCGCACCTGATCCAGCGGCGGCAATGTGGCGGGCTTGTACTGCGCGATGCGCGCAGCCACTTGCGTGCTATTGCCCAGATCGATGGCCGCCGTGTTGTGCTTGTTCTTCAGCACATCGTCACTGAATACCGCCGCCAACACCTTTGGATTGTTCGCAGGATCATTCGACCCGGCCGACGCGCTCGGCTGCCGCGTGACCGTTGCAGTCTGCACGCTCAGATTGAACTTCGTCGCCGCTGGCTGCAGGCTGTCCGCCTGTTCATAGACGGTGTTCGAGAACCCATCGACATCGCTCGCGTATTGCTTCGCGCCCGCCTGCGCCTGCAGCGTGTGCACGATGTCGTCACGCACATCGGCCAACGGCTTCGTCACCGAAGGCTTCACATCCGTGACTTCGATGATGTGATAGCCGAAATCGGTCTGCACCAGATTGCTGATCTGCCCTTTCTTCAACGCGAAAGCGGCATCTTCGAACGGCTTTAGCATCATGCCACGACCGAAGAACCCCAGATCGCCGCCCTTTTCCGCCGAACCCGGATCCTGCGATTCCTTCTTCGCGATAGCCGCGAATTGATCCGGATGCGCATTGACCTGCGCGAGCAATGCTTCGGCCTTCGCCTTCGCTTGCGCGCGCTCGGCATCGCTCGCGTTCTTCGGCACCGTGATCAGGATATGGCTCGCACGGACCTCGCCGTCGGTACGATACTTGGTCAGATTAGCCTGATAGTACTGATTGATGTCCGCGTCGGTCGGTTTGGCGGTGGATGCCAGCGTCGCCGCGCTCAGCACCAGGTACTGGATCGTCGCGCTCTCCGGCGTGGTGAACTCCGCATGGTGACTATCGTAATACTGCTTGATATCCGCCTCGCTCGGCTGCACCCGGCTGCGATAATCGGCCGCGCGCAACACCAAGCCCTGCACCTCGCGTTGCTGCCCAATCAACTCACCCAGATGCGTCACCAACGCGTGCGGCATGAAGGCGCTCGCACTGATATTTTGCGAGATTTGCTGGTTCGCGATCTGGAAGCGTTGCATCTCGTCGAGCTGCGGACCGGTCAAACCCTGCGCGGCCAGCAATTGCTCGTACGCTTGTGCATCGAACGAGCCATCGGGGCGCTTCAATCCGGCGATCGCCGGGATGCTCATGATCGACTGACGGACCGCCTGGTCGCTCGCCGTTAGATTCAACGCACGCGTCTGCTGCGCGACGATGCGCTGCTGGATCATGCTGTCCAGCACGGACTGGCGCATTGCCGGTGTATCGAACGATGTGGCATCGAAAGACTGCCCGAGCATCTGCCGAGCGCGATCGGTCTGGTCACGCACGGCAGCATCGAATTGCTGACGCGTGATGACATCGCCCCCCACCTTCGCGGCGTTGGCGCTATTGTCGAACATGCCACGGAAACCCTGGATGCCAACGAGCCCGAGACCGGGCACGACGAACAACGCCAGAATGATCATCATCAGGCGTCGATGGCTGCGGATGAAATCTAACATGCTTACCGACCGGAAAACGAAACGCACGATATTACCTCACGCGAGGCAATAAAGGCGAAAAGCTATAAAGACAAAACCCCGCGACTACCATCGGGCGGTCGCGGGGTTTCAGAATACGGGGCACAACGTGTTGACGACAGGAACGGTGGTGGGTGCTGAGGGGCTCGAACCCCCGACCTACGCCTTGTAAGGGCGCCGCTCTACCAACTGAGCTAAGCACCCGTTCCGGTGTTACCTAATTTTGCCTGCTTTGCTGTTCGGCGAAAGAGGCGCTACTTTACATCAACTCTTACCGCTTCGCCAACATTTTTTTCGAAAGCGGTGATCTGCGAATCATCGTACGCAAAAAAAGATCCGCGAATCGCTTCGCGGATCTTTTTTCAGGCCAGCAGCACGCGCACCGTCACGTTAGTGCTTGACGACCTCGTTGGCCGAACGCTCTGCATCGGCTGCTACCGGTGCCTTGACGTCTTCCTCAGGCAACGCCTCAGGCAAGCGCTCCAACGCCAGCTCCAGCACCTTGTCGATCCAGCGAACCGGCACGATCTCGATGTTGTTCTTCACGTTGTCCGGAATGTCCGCCAAATCCTTGACGTTTTCCTCCGGGATCAACACAAGCTTGATGCCACCGCGATGCGCTGCCAGCAGTTTTTCCTTCAAACCGCCAATCGGCAATACTTCGCCGCGCAACGTGATCTCACCGGTCATCGCCACATCCGCCCGCACCGGAATACCGGCCAGCACCGACACCATCGCCGTTGTCATTGCAGCGCCAGCGGACGGACCATCCTTCGGCGTCGCGCCTTCCGGCACGTGAATGTGCAGATCGCGCTTCTCAAACGCGTCGTCGCGAATGCCAAGTCGACGCGCCCGTGCCCGAACCACCGACCGCGCCGCCTCCACGGACTCTTTCATCACGTCGCCCAGCGATCCGGTACGGATCACCGCGCCCTTGCCCGGCATCGTCGCCGCCTCGATCGTCAGCAGATCGCCGCCAACCTCGGTCCACGCCAGTCCCGTCACTTGGCCGAGCTGGTTTTCCTTCGCCGCCAAACCGAAATCGTATTTGCGTACGCCCAGGAAGGTGTCCAGATTCGAGCCATCGACCTTGACCGACTTCTCGGCTTTTTTCAGCAGCAACAGCTTCACGACCTTGCGGCAAATCTTCGACACTTCCCGTTCGAGCGAGCGCACACCGGCTTCACGCGTGTAATAACGAATGATGTCGCGGATGGCGCTTTCTTCCACGTTGATCTCGCTCAACTGCAGGCCATTATTCTTCTTCTGCTTTGGCAGAAGATAACGCTGCGCAATGCTGACCTTTTCGTCTTCGGTATAACCCGACAGACGGATCACTTCCATCCGATCCAGCAACGGCGGCGGGATATTCAACGAGTTCGACGTCGCCACGAACATCACATCCGACAGATCGAAATCCACCTCGACGTAATGATCCGCGAACGTGTGATTCTGTTCCGGGTCGAGCACTTCCAACAGCGCCGATGACGGGTCACCGCGGAAATCCATGCCCATCTTGTCGACTTCGTCGAGCAGGAAAAGCGGATTACGCACGCCGACTTTCGTCAGGCTCTGCAAGATCTTGCCAGGCATCGAGCCGATATACGTACGGCGATGCCCCCGGATCTCGGCTTCATCGCGCACGCCACCCAACGCCATACGTACGAACTTGCGGTTCGTCGCACGCGCAATCGACTGACCGAGCGACGTCTTACCTACCCCCGGCGGCCCCACCAGGCACAGGATCGGCGCTTTCACCTTGTCGACGCGTTGCTGCACAGCCAGATACTCGAGGATCCTTTCTTTGACCTTCTCCAAGCCAAAGTGATCTTCGTCGAGTACCTTTTCGGCATTCGACAAGTCGTTGTTCACCTTGCTCTTCTTGCGCCACGGCAAGCCGACCAGGATATCGATGTAATTGCGCACGACCGTGGCTTCGGCCGACATCGGCGACATCAACTTGAGCTTCTTTAGCTCGGCGTCAGCCTTCTTCTTCGCTTCTTTCGGCATGCGCGCGGCAACAATGCGCTTCTCGAGTTCTTCGAGATCCGCACCTTCCTCACCTTCGCCGAGTTCTTTCTGAATCGCCTTGACTTGCTCGTTCAGGTAGTACTCACGCTGGCTCTTTTCCATCTGCCGCTTCACGCGACCACGGATGCGCTTCTCCACCTGAAGAATGTCGATCTCGGACTCGAGCTGGGCAAGCAGGTGCTCCAGGCGTTCCATGACCGGCATCATTTCGAGCACGTGCTGCTTCTGATCCAGCTTCAGCGGCAAGTGCGCAGCGATCGTATCGGCGAGTCGGCCGGCATCGTCGATCCCGGACAATGACGTCAGAATCTCCGGCGGGATCTTCTTGTTCAGTTTGACGTATTGATCGAACTGCGACACGATCGCGCGGCGCAATGCCTCGGTCTCGGCGCTATCCGCCCGGTCGGGTTCGAGCGGCAAAGCTTCGCAGGTGAACTGCGTTTCTTCTTCCTCGATCGACAACGTCTTCGCACGCTGAATGCCCTCGACCAGCACCTTGACGGTACCGTCGGGCAACTTCAGCATTTGTAGAATATTGGCCACGCAGCCGACCTCATGCAGGTCCTTGGCGGTGGGTTCGTCCTTGGCCGCCGCTTTCTGCGCAACAAGCATGATGTGCTTGCCGCCTTCCATGGCAGACTCAAGGGCCTTGATGGATTTGGGACGCCCAACGAACAGCGGAATTACCATGTGCGGAAACACGACCACGTCCCGCAGCGGGAGCAGCGGCAGATGGATCGGTTCCGACGGAAGGAGTTGGGTTCCTGACATTTTCATTTCCCCATGAATGGAATCGGGTTTGAACCTAATTGGGGTCTATCTGCGCAATTGCAAGCCGCGTCACAACCCCATAATGGGGCAAAGAACGAATATGCCAACTGCCGTGGCACTGCATCATCTGCACTGCCTCATTTGCAATAAATGAGCCGGCACTGCACACAACCCGCGACTACCTCTTACGAAGAAGCCGCTCACATCACAATGAACGGCTTCTTTACAGCATACGCCGCTCAGTTAGACCCCGAAACCTTTGGGGTCTCTTCATAGATCAGCAACGGCTTGCCGTTTCCGTCAATCACGTTGTCATCGATGATGACCTTCGTCACGCCGGTGTAAGTCGGCAACTCATACATCGTTTCGAGCAGTGCCTGTTCCAGGATCGAACGCAACCCTCGTGCGCCGGCCTTGCGGCGGATCGCTTTGCGGGCGATCGCGTGCAGGGCATCCGGGCGCAGTTCGAGTTCGACATGTTCCATCGAAAACAAACGCTGATACTGTTTCACCACGGCATTCTTCGGCTCGATCAGGATGCGGATCAATGCCTCTTCATGCAGCGAGCCCAAGGTCGCGACGACCGGCAAACGCCCGATCAGTTCGGGAATCAAGCCAAACTTAATCAAGTCTTCCGGCTCGACTTCCTGAAGCACTTCGCCCGAATCGCGCTCCTGCGCGGTCTTCACGGCTGCGCCGAAACCAATCCCGGTGCGCTCGGTCCGATCGACGATGACCTTCTCCAAACCGTCGAAGGCCCCCCCGCAGATGAACAGGATATTCGTGGTATCCACCTGGATGAAGTCCTGATTCGGGTGCTTGCGACCACCCTGCGGCGGCACGGACGCCATGGTCCCTTCAACCAGCTTCAGCAACGCCTGCTGGACGCCCTCGCCCGAGACGTCGCGCGTGATCGACGGATTCGCCGACTTACGACTGATCTTGTCGATTTCGTCGATATACACAATACCGCGTTGCGCCTTCTCGACTTCGTAATTGCAATTCTGCAGCAGCTTCTGGATGATGTTCTCGACGTCTTCGCCGACATAACCCGCTTCGGTCAGCGTGGTGGCATCGGCGATCACGAACGGCACATCCAGCAAGCGAGCCAGCGTCTGCGCGAGCAAGGTCTTGCCCGAACCGGTCGGACCGATCAGCAGGATATTGCTCTTCGACAGCTCGACTTCATTGCTGGGCGACAGATATTTCAGACGCTTGTAGTGATTGTGCACAGCGACTGCGAGGATCTTCTTCGCGCGCTCCTGGCCGATCACGTACTGGTCGAGGATGGTGCGGATTTCCTGCGGCGTCGGCAGGCCGGACTTGGCCGCGCCCACTTCTTCCGTGCCGCCCGTCGCTTCGTCGCGGATGATTTCATTGCACAAGTCGATGCATTCATCGCAGATGAATACCGACGGGCCCGCAATCAGTTTTTTGACTTCGTGCTGGCTCTTGCCGCAAAACGAACAGTAAAGCAGCTTTTCGCCGCTGGAAACCTTCTTGTCCGCCATAACTATTCATGCCTCCGGACATGTTGACTTCATCATACGCCGATTGCCCTGGGCTTGTAAAAACGCATAAAAGCGTCGACCCGCGGTCACGCATTGCCTCGCATAACAACCCGCGAATCGGGCTGTTATGCGTTTGATCGACGCCACGGCAGTGCATCGGACGGTCGTCAAAGCCCTACTGCCGATGGGCTTGCTCATACGTTTTAAAGCACTGGCCGCATGGTCGGATAAACGGCGCGCAAATCGGCTTGACGCCGTCGCGCGCGGGCTTCAAGGCCGCTTTTCCAAAACCTGATCGATCAGACCATATGCGGTCGCGTCTTCACTCGACATGAAGTTATCGCGATCGGTGTCTTTTTCGATCCGTTCTTGGGGCTGACCGGTATGCTTCGCCAGCAAGCCGTTCAGGCGTTCCTTCAAGTACAGGATTTCGCGCGCTTGAATTTCGATATCCGACGCCTGGCCTCGAGCACCGCCCAACGGTTGGTGGATCATGATGCGGGCGTTCGGCAGCGCGAAGCGCTTGCCCTTTTCGCCGGCCGCCAACAGGAAAGCGCCCATGCTCGCCGCCAGCCCCATGCACAGCGTCGACACATTCGGCTTGATGAACTGCATCGTATCGTAAATCGCCATACCGGCCGACACCGAACCGCCCGGGCTGTTGATATACAGGCTGATGTCTTTGTCCGGATTCTCGCTTTCGAGGAAAAGCAATTGCGCGACCACCACGTTGGCGGTCTGATCATTGACCTCACCGACGAGGAAGATCACCCGCTCTTTCAACAAGCGGGAGTAGATGTCGTAAGCGCGCTCGCCCCGACCACTCGTCTCGACCACCATCGGCACCAGGCCGAGCGCCTTCGGATCGAAGTCCGAGGCGCCATTGCCTGCCGTGCCCCACTGGGCCGAATGCTGCCAATTTTCGCGATACGTCATGCGATCTATCCTTTGCGAGAAAGACTAGCTGGAAAGGTGCGTCCCGCCGCCTTCCGGGAATGCAATACGGGCGCGCATCAGGCCCGAAGACCCGAAGCGCGCCCGCCGTCTTGCTGACTTTACGCCGATGCGCCGAGCTTTTCGAACGGCACTTCTTCGTCAGTGACCTTCGCACGTGAAGTCACGAATTCCACAACGTTGTTTTCGACGACGTAGGCTTCCATCTCGGCGAGACGCTGCTGATTCGAATAATACCAGCGCACGACTTCCTTCGGGTCTTCGTAGCTTTTTGCGAAGTCTTCAACTTCGGCACGGATTTGATCCGGCTTCGCCTTCAGACCGTGTTGCTCGACGAGTTCCGCCAGGATCAGACCCAGCTTCACGCGACGCACGGCTTGGTCACGGAACATCTCGGCGGGGATCGGAGCATCCTTCGCGTTCGGCACGCCGCGCTGCTCCAGATCCTGACGCGCGAGTTCGACCAGACGTTGCTGATCCTGCTCGACCAGCGCGTTCGGCACGTCGAGTTCGGCCAGCGCCAACAGCGCATCCATCACGCTGTTCTTCAACTCCGCCTGCGCGCGACGCTTCGCTTCCCGATCGAGGTTTTCACGCACTTCGCTGCGCATCTTGTCGAGGTCACCGTCGGTGACACCCAAGGTCTTCGCAAATTCAGCATCGATTTCCGGCAATTGCGGCAATTCGATCTTCTTCAGCGTGATCGTGAATTGAGCGGTCTTCCCTGCCACGTCTTTGCCGTGGTAATCCTCAGGGAACGCCAAGTCGAATTCGTGCGACGCGCCCAGCTTCAGACCCACGGTCGCCTTTTCGAATTCCGGCAGCATGCGGCCTTCGCCCAGCGTGAACACGAAATCTTCCGCCGAACCGCCGGCGAACGCTTCGCCGTCGATCTTGCCGACGAAGTCGACCGTCACGCGGTCGCCATCTTGGGCGGCTTGATCGTCGCCTTCGCGCGGCTGGAATTCGACGCGTTGCTTGCGCAGAATGTCCAGCGTGCGATTGACTTCGTCATCGCCGATGTGCGTCACGGTGCGCTTGACTTCCGCGGTGGCGACATCGCCAAGCTTCACTTCCGGATAGACTTCGAACGTCGCATCGAATGCGATCGCATCGTCGCCTTCCGCCAGTTGCTTCGGCTCGAAGCGCGGCTGACCTGCAACCTTCAGGTTCTCAGCGCGGCTGATGTCGAAGAATTCCTTGCCGACTTTGTCGCTGAGCACTTCGGCCTGCAACTGGCCGGCGTATTGGGATGCGACCACTTTCAGCGGCGCCTTGCCCGGCCGGAAACCCGGCATACGGAAGGTTTTCGCGATTTGCCGAAGACGGCTGTCGACTTCTTTCTGCACAGCTTCGCGGGGAAGCGAAATCGTGACGCGCCGTTCGAGCTTGTCGAGCGTTTCTACAACGTTTGCCATGGATTCGATCCGTTCTTTTAGATTCACGCCCATGTCCGAGCGCACATTCGTTCGCCACGCGCTACCGCGCGGCGCCGTCACGCTGCTGGACCACAAGCCTAATGCGTTTAGCTGTAAAGCCAGCTATTCTAGCAAACAATTTCCCGAGCTCGTCGAAATCACCAAGAGAGAGCGCCAATGCCTGATGCTTCTTCCGCGCCAGCGGCGGATTCTACGCCTGCCACGGTCGATACCGGCGCTGCGGTGTCGGCTCATGCCGGCGCTTCAATCGGTTCCGCTGCTTCGCCCCTCTCGATCGTCATCGCCCCCGATTCGTTCAAAGGCTCGCTAGATGCGCCGGCCGTCGCCGAGGCGATCGCG
>CAWUJR010000136.1:0-8770 GCA_963922375.1 uncultured Robbsia sp. | reverse complement strand
TCCAGAATCAGTCGCACTATGACGCGACGAGCAACGGCTTGAGCGCGGGTGGGGGGATCGCGAACACCGGCAAGTCGGTCGGTCCGAGTTCGGTGAGCGGCTCGGGCGGGATCGTGCCGATGATCTCGCAGAGCGATAGCGGCAACCAGAGTGGGACAACGCGCAGCGCCATCGGGGTCGGCACGATCAGTCTGACCAATCAGGCGGCGCAGACGCAGGATGTGGCGAGTCTGAGCCGGGAGACGAACGGTGCGAATGGATCGGTGTCGGCGACGCCGGATGTGAGCGGGCTGCTGTCGCAGCAGGCCGATACGATGCAAGCGGCGCAGACAGCGGGGCAAGTGGTCGCGCAGGGGATTGGCGCGTACGCGGATAAGAAACAGAAGAACGCCATAACCCAAGCGGAGGCGGATGCGTGGGCCGAAGGCGGGACAAATCGGGCGTCGCTGCACGCGGCAGGCGGTGCGTTGGTTGCTGGTCTGGGCGGTGGTAATGCGATCGCGGGTGCGGTTGGCGCAGGGGTATCGTCGAAGCTTGCAGGTAAGTTGAACGCTTTAACGAATTCGGTGGCCTCTGACACGGGTTCAACGCTTCTCGGCAACATCGCATCGAACGTACTGGCGGGCGCTGCGGGTGCGTTGGTAGGAGCGTCGTCAGGCGCGTTCGCCGCGGCGAACGCGGATTTTTATAATCGGCAGCTGCATCCCGATGAGCGGCAATGGGCAAAGGATCACGCGGGGGACTTTGCGGCCTTCTATGAGGAAAAGACAGGCAGAGCGATCTCGGACGCCGAGGCGCAAAAGATGTTGCTCGCCAACGGTTTCATTCGGGTGGATCGGGCTGCGGCGAGCGGGCCAGGATATGACAACAAGGCGGCCCAGTACATCACGGACAATGCCAAGGGGCTGTTCTCGAGAACCGACTACGAGTACAAGCATCCACGTTTATACGGCAACGCAGATGGCTCGCTGAGCCCGGAGCAGCTGGCGTTACCAGGAGCCAAGGCAACGCCAGGGGTGGGCGTCGCTGCGGCGGTGGCGATCGGGGCCGGTGTGGCGGCTGCTCCCGCCGCTGCGGTGGCAGTCGAAGCCTGTTTGGCGAACCCGGTGCTGTGTGCTAACGAAGTTGCGAATCTTGGGGCTGAGGTGATAGCCTCTGAGGCAATGCCAGCAGGGACAGGAGCGGGCGTTGCGGCGACGGTTGGGGTTGGAAAGGTTGTCGCGGGTGATGTAGGTTCGGCGGAAGGTGCTGCGGGTAAGTTGGCTACAGACACTACCGTGATGCCCGAAGGATCGGCCAAAGCTGCAACCCTTGACGGGCTGAACGGTTCATTGACAACGGCCGAGCAAATGGGAATCTTGCACGAAGCGGCAACTGGTGGTGCACTTGGGAAAGGCAGCTTTAGCCTCGGTGAAACCACCTCCGCAGAGGCAAATAAACTCGGTGCAGCGTGGGTGGGGCCTGGCTACCGCATTTCCAGCGATGGCACGTCTTGGGTGAGTAGCGACGGACTTCGGATATATCGTCCGCCATCAGCGAAACCGAACAGTTCGTATGCCACAACAGGTGTGCAGGCCAATTTCGAATCGAAGCTCACGCCAGGTAGTAGGCCTATCAGTAACGGACACTTGAATATCACGCCATGAAAGCTGAAATCAAATCGCTGTATTCCTTGCAGGTGGAAGACAGTTTGACTAACTTCCGTCCCGATGACGTGTCGAACTTCGGCACGTGGATCCGGGTACACATTGGCCCACAAGACGGCCCTGGTTCGGAGGCATTCGACATCCAAGTCTGCAGCCCAGATTGGCTTAAATCACAATGTGCTGTCCAAGGTTTCATTTGGGGAAGGCATATATTGATTGTCGAGACCTACGATTACGGCTTCATCAAGGCGGCATTTGAACGCTGCGTTGCAAAAAGTGACGGTGCTGATTGGGCCGAGATCGCGGGCAAGCTGAGTCGATTTGCTGCTTGGGAATTTGAAGATTACCGGGATCGTTAGGATCTTCACAACACGGCCTTGGGAAAGATTTGCCACAAACAGTGCGCCAGATCCCGCTAGCACCATTGGCGACGCGATCAACGGCGCGTACGCAGGAATGCGACAGAGCATATGGCGGAGTATGCTGAGACGGTGGCGAATAACAATCCTCCTGGTGTGGTTCAGCTAACGACACAGCAACAGCTTTCCAGTTTGCAGAGCGCGGTGAACAGCGCAACTCAAGGTGGCGTGCCTTGCAATCAACTGATTAACGTTGATGGTTGGGAATTGAAATTTTCCCCGCCCCGGCAGCCTGATCAACTCCCTGCTCTCATTCACGCTCTACCTACCGGCGAGTGAGTATTGCGACATGGAAATCAAAATCGAAAAGCTGTTCTGCTTATACTTTCATATTGCCGAGATTGACGAACATGTACCGTCGATGCGTATGGAGGTCGTGATTGAGGTGCAGCAGTTTGGGCACAGCCTGGAGTATCGGGGAAACATGTGGGTTGACTGCTCCGCTTGGGATACATTTGTGACCCGTTTGAATAGTGTTGGTAAGGGGGAGGCCAAACTCGTCGATATGGGAGGCCACTTTACATTGTGCCTTGTTGCGGCTTATGGAGGACTGGTATTTTCGTGGGAGATGAAGAAGGCTGGGCTAGAGGGAGCCGTTGCAATAGCTAGCTTTCGCTCACCGATTGACGAAGGTACCTTGGCGCATGTGAAAAACCAGTTCATGCAGTTTGATCGCTGGTGGTCGTGAATTTCCCGCCGTTTCCGGACAAAGCATCATGCCAAGATCGATGATTACGTTCCGAGTGCCTACCTCTAGAGTGAGCGATATTTCAGAGTGTTATGTACAAGCCTTTCGTGATTCAGGCTGTCATTGCAGATGGATTTGCCGTATGCAGCGACGGGAACGCAGGCAAACTTCGAAACATATGCTGTTAACCCGGTGACGGGACGACGCGTGAAAGTGAGCAACGGCCACCTCAACGTGACGAACTAGGGAGACTTAAATTCACGCGGTGGTGAAAGGTATCGCGAGCGATGACGTTGATATCGACAATTTCAAACCGGATGATCTGAGCTGTTTCTCTCTAAATCTTCGGATTCGGATCGGCTCAGGCGAAGCGTCAGGAACTGACGACTTTGATTTGTTTATTTGTACCCCAAAATGGCTTTTTAGAAACGTGTGTAGCTCACTTTGGGGACGCCACATGCTGATTGTCAGAGAGTACGATCGATCGACCATTGAAACATGTATTTACGACTACGTGGCCAAATGTGTAGGCGACGAATGGCATGATATTGCCGAAAGGATCGCACGTAATCTCTTTTGGGAGTTCGAGGACTATCGCGAACGACTCCGTAATTTCATCCCTGTAGGATGTTGGTACAGGCACGCTATTGTGACATCTTAAGGTACGACCAGAGCCGCAGGCGAGCCAGTTGCTGGTCGATTGGCTGCAGATACGTATGGAGATCCGGCAGGGGACATTGGCCGTTGGTTGGGACAGGCACCGGAGCAGCGTGAGCGGTGGCATTGCCATCAGCACGGCGGGCGGCGGCGCCAGTTTCAGTGCGCAAAAAGGCCATGGGATGGAAATTACGCGAACGTCAGCGAGGAGGCCGGCATTCAGGCCGGCGCGGGTGGTTTCGATATCAAGGTGGCGGGCAATACGGGCCTGACGGGCGCAGTCATCGCGAGTACGTCGGATGCATCGAAGAGCAAACTGACGACGGGAACGCTGACTTTTAATGATGTCCACAATAATTCGCACTACGATGTAGATAGTAAGGGATTAAGCGCGGGTGGGGCGTTGGGTACACCGGCACGGCGGTGGGTCCGATTTCGGTGAGTGGCTCGGGGGGGGCGTGCCAATGACCTTGCAGAGTGATAGCGCCGATCAGTATGGGATAACGCGCAGCGCCATCGGTGCGGGCACGATCAGGCTGACATAAGCCAATTCGAGCGGGAAATGCCGGTGGGAAGGTCGGCCATCGACCCAACGCGGTCGGTAGGTCGCCTCACGCTCGAACGGCGTGTAGCAAAGCACAGCGGACATTCGCAGCCGCAATTTCGATGGCGAATTATCGGCCTGAGCGGCTGATGAGCGATTACCGACCGGTTGAATCCGCTGCCGAAAGCGGACATCAACTCCTGTCACAGTAACAGGAAAGGGCACCATCTATGTGGTCAAAACGCCGAGCGGGAACTTTACACTGCGCGATTTTTCGTCTACGTCAGCTCAGACCGGGCCAGCTTGGACAATAGATGTTCCGAAAGCTGCTGTGGGTACAACGTACAACCCAGAAATTAAATTCCTTAGAGATGGTGGCCAATGAAACCGATCGAGCATATCGACGAAATCGTCCGGGATGCATTTGGTCTCTGGATAACCGGATTGTTCAGTGCGATTAGTGCTTGGAACTCAGCCTTGTCGTTTGAGGAGCACAAGGACGCATTCTTCTTGGCTGATCGAAGAGTTGCTTTTGGCGGGAAAAGTCAAATTCATCGCTCCGGGGGCTGACTGCTATGTGTCGCCGGAAAATCCTAAGCCACGGTTCACAATTGAGGACATAGATGCGCAGTGGAATGCGACGCCTGAGGAGATCGTTGGACAGCTCCGCGCTCAGTGGCCCAAGCAAGCTCGAAACGAAAACGACTCGGAGTTGACGATGTATTTTTATAGCATTCCTGGGATCATTTGGGTAGGCGAGGATGGGGCGCTCATGGCCTCATGAGGACTGAGCGGCCTATGCATACCCGGGAATATAGCTGCAGTCGTTGCAATGCACAAATTTCCAACGAAATCATCAAGCCCAGCACAGATCGAAGGAAGACCATTGTATTCGATCCAATCGGCTATACCGCTTCCGACGTTGATAATAGTGAATCGCTAAGGGCTTAGTGAAACCATGAGTGGAGTTCACGAGCCACTAAATGCGTTGGAGATCGAATAACAACAGTTTGCTGTTGCAGTAGGCCGAAATGATGCAAGGCGCGCAGGCGGCGGGGCAGACGGTTGCGCAGGGAATTGGCGCGTACGCAGACACCAAGCAGACGAACGCCACAACCCAAGCGGAGGCGGATGCGTGGGCCGAAGGCGGGACAAATCGGGCGTCGCTGCACGCGGCAGGCGGTGCGTTGGTTGCTGGTCTGGGCGGTGGTAATGCGATCGCGGGTGCGGTTGGCGCAGGGGTATCGTCGAAGCTTGCAGGTAAGTTGAACGCTTTAACGAATTCGGTGGCCTCTGACACGGGTTCAACGCTTCTCGGCAACATCGCATCGAACGTACTGGCGGGCGCTGCGGGTGCGTTGGTAGGAGCGTCGTCAGGCGCGTTCGCCGCGGCGAACGCGGATTTTTATAATCGGCAGCTGCATCCCGATGAGCGGCAATGGGCAAAGGATCACGCGGGGGACTTTGCGGCCTTCTATGAGGAAAAGACAGGCAGAGCGATCTCGGACGCCGAGGCGCAAAAGATGTTGCTCGCCAACGGTTTCATTCGGGTGGATCGGGCTGCGGCGAGCGGGCCAGGATATGACAACAAGGCGGCCCAGTACATCACGGACAATGCCAAGGGGCTGTTCTCGAGAACCGACTACGAGTACAAGCATCCACGTTTATACGGCAACGCAGATGGCTCGCTGAGCCCGGAGCAGCTGGCGTTACCAGGAGCCAAGGCAACGCCAGGGGTGGGCGTCGCTGCGGCGGTGGCGATCGGGGCCGGTGTGGCGGCTGCTCCCGCCGCTGCGGTGGCAGTCGAAGCCTGTTTGGCGAACCCGGTGCTGTGTGCTAACGAAGTTGCGAATCTTGG
Source organism: uncultured Robbsia sp. (assembly GCA_963922375.1). Lineage (GTDB taxonomy): Bacteria > Pseudomonadota > Gammaproteobacteria > Burkholderiales > Burkholderiaceae > Robbsia. The sequence goes on along the minus strand of CAWUJR010000136.1, from coordinate 2,958 downwards.
GGCTGAGGTGATAGCCTCTGAGGCAATGCCAGCAGGGACAGGAGCGGGCGTTGCGGCGACGGTTGGGGTTGGAAAGGTTGTCGCGGGTGATGTGGGTTCGGCGGAAGGTGCTGCGGGTAAATTAGCGACGAACAGCGGCGGTCTGACAACAGGAGATCGGATCGGTATCTTGCGTGATGCAGCTACTGGCAAAGGCAATTTTGCGCTAGGTGAAGCGTCGATAGTAGATGCCAACGTGCTTGGACAAGACTGGGTCGGTCCGGGTTATCGCGTATCCCAGACGGACGGGAGTACGTTGATCAGCGCGGACGGCCTGCGGCAGTATCGTCCGCCTTCGCCGAAGCCCCATAGCTCATACGCTCCGACCGGAGTGCAAGCCAATTTCCAGTCGCGGAGTGTTCCGAGCGGGGCGTGGCAGAATAATGGTCATTTAAATGTGACGAGTCCATGATGCAGGCAAAGATAAAGGAAATTTCTTCCCCCGATGTCGAGCTGCGGACCTATCGGCCCGAAGACGAAGCCTGCTTCGGTTTCTTAATGGAGCTGCAAATTGGGCCGGAAAACGAGAAGGGTGCTGATCTGTTTCAGATCATGGTCTGCACCCCTGACTGGATTAAGGCCAACTACTTCGATCGCAAGTTCGTGTGGGGACGCCATATGTTGATCGTACTTGAATACGACTTAACTGAGATCGAGCAGTCCATAAGCAGATATGTGGAAAGTTGCACGGCGGACGATTGGTATGGCTTGGCGCTGAAGCTGAGTCGAATCGGTGGTTGGGAATTTGAGGACTATCAACCTTGCGCTCGCCCCTAGCCGTCCGGTTGGTGGAAACAAGGCGGTCTTATTTGATTCGGCGCTAGGTTTAACCGATCGAATACGAATGGTCATATTAGCCAAATTCAACAGGGCGTTACTCAGTACACTACCGCGCTGGGAAAGGAGATCAGTTTCGACAACGGTTCACTGTCGACATGCCGATGCCGGCCCCAACGGAAATCCGGTGCCGGTTAGCACCGGATGGATCCATGATGACATACGTTGCACTTGATGTTCGTTTCCAGCCGTAAGGCCTTCCAGCAATGATCACGGTGCAGCTAGATTCTGATGGCAAGCCGGTTCTCGTGGAACTTCAATGCTTTGAGCGCCACCGAGATGAATATGGCCAATGTGAGATCGTTGAAACATGATGAAAGGGCGCTGCTAGCTGCGCTAATTGCGGGGAAACCTCAAGCAGTGCAGCTTCTCGGTTCTCTTATTGGCGCCCGCGTTGAAGAAATGAACGATGGTGGAATGGGGAGCCTGCGCTTTTGCGCCTTCGATGCGTCCGCTCGCCGTCTAGGCATGCAGTTGATTGAAAAGGAATTCATCGATAGCGATGGCGTACCAATCATGGTTGCCATCAACTTAGAAGAGCATGGCGATCTCTACGAGCTTGATGTATGGAAGGTTGATTTCTCGCCATTGAAACAGTTTCCGAAGCATGATATGGGCAGGGAAGGCGGCCGTTCGTGTCAAAGAATTGATTGGCACAAACAATGGAAGTTCGTCAAATCGCGTATGGGAGTCTAAACTCCTTCGCTACCGGAACTGCGGTCTTTTGGAACGGACTCTACATCATTCACGTACTAATCGCGGGGAGCAGGTCACTCGACGCTTGTGCGTTGTACCCTGTGCCGTGTAGTTCCCACGTTGCGAATTTTGAGGGGCAGGTCAAGGGCACCACGTTCTTCGTGCTTTTAGGTTTCTCCCTCCCGCATTACAGAAAACTTTCAGTCATGCTATTCTCGACCGATCACCCCGTGATGCATGCCTTAGCAGCTGCGTCACACGCGTCGATCAGGCGTCTGCTACGATAAACGCGCCGACGTCTGCGTCATTCCATTGCCGTTTCCGACATTTTCCATGCGCCCAGAAGACAAGACCAGTGGTCGACCGTCGAATCCGATCGAGCACGTCATCGAGCAGGGTTTGTTTGCCAGCCGTTGGTTGCTCGCGCCGATCTACATCGGCCTCGCATTAAGCATGTTGCTGCTGTTGTTCAAATTCGGGCAGGAATGCTGGCACATGGCATTGAATATGGTGTCGATGAGTGTCGACGACACCATCCTTGGCATCCTGTCGCTGATCGATTTGTCGCTGATGGGTAATCTGATGCTGATGATCATGTTCGGCGGGTATCAGAATTTCGTGTCGAAACTCGAGCTCGACGGCCATAAAGACACCCCCGACTGGATCACACATGTGGGTTTCAGCGATTTGAAATTGAAACTCATGGCGTCCATCGTCGCCATCTCGGCCATTGAATTGTTGAAGAATTTCATGAGCATCGATCAGGTCAGCACCCGCACGTTGAGTTGGGGAATTGGTATCCATATGGCATTCGTCGTCTCCGCGGTACTCCTCGCATCGATGGATGTTCTGATGACGCGCGTACGCGAACAGAAATCGGAATAAAGCAGCCCTGACATAATTGCGGTATAGCCATCTGACATGATGCATGGAATGAATTCGAATAAACCGAATAAAACAACGGTGTGGCGGCGCGTCTCTCTACTGTCGGGCATGATCGGTGCACTTGGCGTGACCCCCGCTACGCAGGCGGCGCTGTATCATTTCGCGCGTCCGCAGATGCATTGCGACGCCAGTGGGCACTGCAATGCGGCGTTCGATCGCAATGACTCGGCCGCCGATCGACTCTGTTCCGGATCGACGGCGAGCATGGTCTGGCAAAAGGGCGCTTCCACCTACCTGTTGCAGTGTGTCGATGACACCGGCGGTGGCGATAACGCAAACTACCTGGTGACCGTGTCGGATGCCGCCGTGTCGAAATTTTCCGCTGTCGCGCTCGACTACGGCCGCTATCTGCCGCCCAGCTTGCTGATGGCACCCACCGTTGCCGCATCCGATGCCGCCGTCTCGAAAACAGTGGCTGCAGCGACGGCTGCCGCCACCTCG
>CAWUJR010000135.1:0-8798 GCA_963922375.1 uncultured Robbsia sp. | reverse complement strand
CGGCATCCTGGACGCCGTCGAGGATCACGCAGCGCGCTGTGACACGCGCGGGCACCGTAGGAGCGGGCACCGGCACCAACAGAAGCAGCCCTACCCCGCCATCGGCGACCGGCGATACTTGTTCGAACAGCGCATCGTCGAAGCAAGTGATCAAACGCGGATCGATCGCATCGATTCGCAACAGCAATGCAGCAATTTCAGGGCGCGATGCCGCGCTTTGCGCGACGATACAGCGTTCGATTCCCTGCCGGCTGTGTTGCGCACCGTGTGGGCCGCCCTGCTGGCTGCGACGATCGACGCCGTCTTCAGGGGTGCTCCTCATGTCGAGGTAGGCATTCGCCAGGTGGGTGCCTTCGAGCAACGCCACACCCTCACGGCGCTGCCGCTGCGCGGAACCGGCCAACACGCGCAACCGTTTGAACAACGGGTTCGCGCGGGAACTGATCACCGTCATACCTGCTCCACCACGATCAGCGATTGACGTGCCCACGCCTCTCGTACCGGCGCAAACGAACGGCGATGATGGACACAGGGGCCATGTTCGTGCAATGCGGCCAGATGCTGTCGCGTGCCATAGCCCATATGCGCAGCGAAGCCATATTCCGGATGCTGTTCGTGCATCTGCTGCAGCATCCGATCGCGCGTGACCTTGGCGAGAATCGACGCGGCTGAGATCGACGGCAGGATCGCATCGCCGCCCACCACCGCTTCGGCACGGATCGATAAGGCCGGGCAACGGTTTCCATCGATATGCGCGAGGTCCGGTACGATTGACAATCCTTCCACCGCCCGGCGCATCGCCAGCATCGTCGCATGCAAGATATTGATCGTGTCGATTTCGTCGACGCTCGCCTCGGCGATCGAATACGACATCGCCCGCTCGATGATCTCGTGATACAAGCGCTCGCGCACTTTGGCAGACAACGCCTTCGAATCGTCGAGCCCCTTGATCGGGCGCGCGGGATCCAGAATCACCGCCGCGGCGACAACCGGCCCTGCCAACGGCCCGCGACCGGCTTCGTCGACACCGCACGACAATGCGCCGGGCGTCAGGAAATCAAAGCCGGCCTGGACCGCACGGGCTTCGATGCTCAATTTGGTTTTTTTCACGACGGCGGGTTTTGCGGCTTGCTTGACGACCCGCTTCACTGCTTGCTTCGCTTCTTGTTTCACTGCTTGCTTCACGACTGGTTTCACTGCTTGCGTCACAACGTGTCTCACGACCTGCTTCTCTGCGGAAAGGGGGACTTGTACGATGTCGAGCGGCCGTTCAACCCTCGCGGTCTCCGCGCTCACCGGCACCGCCGCAGCCGCCATCGCCTTGATGCGCGCACGGGTCACGTCACTTGTCACGTCACTTGCTGCGTCGCTCGATGCGTCGCTGACGACGTCTCGTGCCATCAACGGCCTCGCCGTGCGTCGATCATGTCGCCGATCACGCCGGCGGCCAACGTCGGCGTGTCGCGCAGCAGCGATTGATGCATATCGGTGAAGATAGCATGCAGTTCGCGGCGGTTATTGTCATCTTGCAGCTGTTTCAGCGTCGCGTCGGCCAGCGCTTCGGGCGTGGCAAAATGCTGCAACAACTCGGGCACGACGAAGCGTCCCGCCAGCACGTTCGGCAGGCCGACATACGGCAGATAGCCTTGTCGCCGCATGATTTCGCCGGTCAGCCAAGGCACCTTATACGAGATCACCATGGGCTTCTTATACAACGCCGCTTCGAGCGTCGACGTGCCGCTTTTGATCAACAATGCATCGGCTGCTTCCATCGCCGAATGCGAATCGCCGTCGATGACCGTCAGCGGCAATTGCGGATACGCCGCCAGCAACGGTGCCAACAATTCGCGTACGGTCGCCGACGCCGCTGGCAGGACGAAGCGGATACCCGGTTCGCGTTGATGCATGATCGCCATTGCGCCGAAGAAAGCCGGCCCGATCAATCCGATTTCCGCGCGCCGACTTCCCGGCATCACCGCAACCAGTGGCGCATTGCCCGACAGACCGAGTCGCGCGCGCGCTGCGGCGGGATCGGGCTTCATCGGGATCATCTGCGCCAACGGATGACCGACATACGATGCGTTCACTCCCGCGTCGTCGTAGATTTTCTTTTCGAACGGAAACACGCACAGCATGTGATCGACGGCTTTGATGATCTTTTTGATCTTGCCGCCGCGCCAGGCCCAGATCGATGGACTGACGAAATGCACGGTAGGCACCCCGGCCTGACGCAGTGTCTGTTCGAGCCCGAAATTGAAATCCGGCGCGTCGATCCCGACGAACACCGACGGTGGATCGAGCAGTAGCGACTGCGACAACGCGCGTCGAATACGCAGAATGCCGGGAATCGCCGACAATGCTTCCACATACCCTCTGACCGCGAGCCGCTCGGATGCCCATTGTGCGGTAAAGCCGGCCGCTGCCATCCGGGGTCCGCCGATGCCGGTGTAATCGACATCCGGCCCCAGACGTTGCGTGAGCCCCCCCAGCAACGCGCCGCCGATCAGATCGCCTGACGCTTCGCCGGCGACCATTGAAATCCGCACCGGTGCGCTTGCCGTCATATACCCCGCCTGAAATGAAATCTGGAACTGCGCATTCGACCCTGCTCCACCCGCTCAGCCACGCTGAGCGGATGACGCTCAGCGAATGATGCCGCGCTTCGCCGTTTCGATGAAGTCGAGGAATGCGCCCACTTGCACGCGACCGTCTTCTTGGTGATCGAGGTCGGCACGCATCTGCGTCTTCGCCTCTTCAAGCGACAGACCGTTCTTGTAGAGCGTGCGATATGCGGAGCGAAGCGCACTGATCTCCGCAGCGGCGAAGCCCCGGCGACGCAACCCTTCCACGTTGATGCCGTGGGGCTGTGCTTTCTCGCCCGCCGCGATCACGAACGGCGGCAAATCCTGCACGAGCGCGGACGCTCCTCCCAGGAACGAATGCGCGCCGATGCGAACAAACTGATGCACGCCCGACATTCCTCCGAGGATCGCCCAATCGCCGACCGTGACGTGACCGGCGATCTGCGCATTGCTCGAAAACACCACGTGATTGCCGACACGGCAGTCGTGCGCAATGTGCACATACGCCATGATCCAGTTATCGTCGCCGATCCGGGTCACGCCTTCGTCTTGCGCCGTACCGGTATGGATCGTCGTGAATTCGCGGATGACGTTGCGATCGCCGATTTCGAGGCGGGTCGGCTCACCGGCATACTTCATGTCCTGCGGTGCACCACCGACCGATGCGAAATGGCCGATCCGATTGGCTTTGCCGATCGTCGTATGACCTTCGATCACCGTGTGCGCGCCGACCGTGGTATCGGCGTCGATCTGAACATTCGGGCCGATAACGGCATAGGGCCCGATCGTCACCGACGAATCGATCTGAGCGCCTGTTTCCACCACCGCCGTGGCGTGAATCCGGGTCATGACGTTTTACCGTGCGTTTCTGCAGGTTGATGATCTGCCGCCGTGCTCGACGTATCGGCAGGGGTCGATACAGCATCGAACGGCAGCGCTTCGGCGATCGTCGGCTTTTCGGCGTGCTTGACCGTGCACATCAACGATGCTTTGGCCGCCAGACTACCGTCGACGCTCGCTTTGGCGTCGAACGTATAAATACCGCTGCGCAGGCGTTCGAACTTGACGTCCAGGATCAATTGATCGCCCGGCTCGACCACACGCTTGAATCGTGCGTTATCGATACCAACGAAATAGTACAGCGTCGTGGCCGGATCGTGCGCTTGCGCGTCTTCGGCGAACGTCAGCAACGCCGCGGCTTGCGCGAGCGCTTCCAGAATCAGCACGCCCGGCATCACCGGGCGCGTCGGAAAATGTCCAACAAAATACGGCTCGTTGATACTGACGTTCTTCAACGCTTTGATCGATTGATGCGGAATCAGTTCCAGCACACGGTCGACCAGCAAGATCGGATAACGATGCGGCAGCAGCGTCATGATCTTGTGTATGTCCAACTTGATTTCTTTGGTATCCATAGCTTACTGCTCTGCTTTCCCGGCGGCCTGCAATGCCGCGACCGCCGCTTCGAGTTGCTTGACGCGGTCGCGCATCTTGTCCAGATTGCGCATGACCGCTGCGTTTTTGTTCCAGTCGGCATTGTCGATCGCCGGGAACGCGCTGGTGTACACCCCTGCGCGCGGCAACGATTTCGATACGCCCGACTTTGCGGTGACGATGACGCCGTCGGCCAGCTTGACGTGACCGGCAATGCCCACCGCGCCGCCGATCATACAATGGCGACCGATCACCGTACTGCCGGCGATGCCGGCGGTACCGGCGATGACCGTATAGGCCCCGATCCGGCAGTTATGCCCGATCTGCACCAGATTATCGATCTTGACCGCGTAGTCGATGACCGTATCGGCCATCGCGCCCCGATCGATCGTCGTGTTCGCCCCAATTTCCACGTCGTCGCCGATGCGCACGCCGCCCACTTGGGGGATCTTGACCCATTCGCCTTCGACGCTGGCATCCTTATAGGGGTCCGCCGGGAAGTCCGGCGCGAAACCGAAACCATCGGCGCCGATCACGGCACCCGAATGAATGATCACGCGTGCGCCGACCGTACAACCATGGTAGATCGTTGCGTTCGGATACACACGCGTGTCGTCGCCGAGCGTCGTATCGCGACCGATGAAGGTGTTGGCTTCAACCCGGACACGTTCCCCGATCACGACGCCCGCTTCGATCACCGCATGCGGCCCGATCGACGCACTGGCGGCGATCCGCGCGGTCGGATCGACAAACGCGCTCGGGTCGATCTTCACCCGTGGAGCAGGCTCCGCCAACGCCACGAACGCTTGCGCGACGCGCGCGAAATACGCGTAAGGGTTCGGTGTGACGATCCAGACCGGCGGCACGGCGGCACGATCGGTGCCGACGGGCGTGGTCGAAAGCTTTTCCAGGTCGGCAGCGGTGATCAACAATGCACCGGCCCGCGTGCAGGCAACCTGACCGATGTATTTCGGATTCGCAAGAAACGACAATTGCTGTCGCCCAGCGCTATCGAGCGGTGCAAGACCGCTGATCGTCAGGCTGCCGTCGCCTTGCAGGGTGCCGCCGAAGCGATCAACCAATTGTTGAACGGTAAAAGCCATAGATGCGGACATCCCCCTCAGTTGGAGCCGGGGCTCGCCAATGCCTTGAGGACCTTGTCGGTAATATCAATTCGCGGATTCACGTAAACCGCCTCCTGCACGATCAGGTCGTAATTGCCCTTGACCGCGATATCGCGAATCGCTTTGTTCGCCCGATCCAGAACCGACTGCAGTTCCTCGTTGCGGCGCTGATTGAAGTCTTCGCCGAATTCGCGACGCTTGCGTTGCAGGTCCAGATCCATCTGCGACAGCTGCGCTTGCATTTTGGCGCGATCGCCATCGCTCATCGACGCGCCGTCACGGTCGAGCTTCGACGACAACGCCTGCAACTTTGCCGCAGAGGCGTCGATATCGGCCTTGCGCTTTGAAAATTCCGCTTCGATCTTGGCCATCGATGCCTTAGCCGGCGCGGACTCGCGCAAAATCCGGTCCGAATTCACCGCAGCGATATGCTCCTGCGCGTGGACGACCGGTGCGCTCAGCGCCAGTGCGGCGCAGACGGCCGCGCACACTGCCGCCGTACGGCAGAAGAACCGGGAGAGAAGCGCATCGACAGCGCCGGCGGGCGAAACGCCCCGCGTCGCGCGTTTGAATATAAAGGTCACCAAGCCAATCCTCACAAATACCGGCATATGCCGTGATGCCATTGCGTCAGAACGCGGTACCAATCTGGAACTGGAACTTCTGGTACTGGTCGCCTTCATGCTTGACCAGCGGGAAACCCAAGCTGATCTTCAGCGGACCGATCGGCGAGATCCACGCAAGACCCAGACCATAACCGTAACGCAAATCACCGAGGTTGATGTTTTGCGTGTCGCCCCAGACGTTACCGGCATCCATAAAGGTAAAGACGCGCAACGTGCGGTCATAACCCGTGCCCGGCAACGGGAACGTCAACTCGATATTCCCAACCAACAACTTCGCGCCGCCGACCGGATCGTTCGTGACCGCATCGCGCGGACCCAACGAGCTCGGCTCATAGCCGCGGACCGTACCGATACCGCCGGCGTAGTAGTTCTTGAAGATCGGATACGGATCGCCGCCCAAGCCCTTACCATAGCCGAACTGACCGTTCAGACCGAGCACGAAGCCGCGGGCGAACGAGTAATAGTACTGCTGTTGCAAGTCGAACTTCATGTACTTGCTGCTACCCGCCGGCGTGCCGATTTCGGCATTCGCCCGCGTGTAATAACCGCGGCTCGGCACCAGCGCGCTGTCGCGATTGTCGCGTGACCAGCCGACGGTGACCGGCACGACGTTCGATATACGGCCGAACGACGCCACATAGTCTTTATACGACTGCGGCGTGTACTGGTCGACATCCAAACGATATTGTTGGAAGCCGAGACCGAAGAACACGGTATCCGTTTCGGAAAACGGCACGCCGAACTTCAGGTCGCCGCCGGCGGTGATGATCCGGAAGCTACTGTTGGTCGAGTAGTACAACGGCTCTGACGTCTGATAGTAGACACTGGTGATCCGCTGAATGCCGTCGACCGTGAAGTACGGGTCGGTTTGCGTGACGTTCAACGTCCGGTAGTAGCTGGACGTGTTCACATTCACCGACAAGCTGGTGCCTGAGCCGAACACGTTGTCCTGCGACACCCCGGCGGACAGCACGACCTTATCGGTTGACGAGAAGCCCGCGCCCAACGTGATCGCGCCGGTCGGCTTTTCTTTCACCGATACGTCCACGTCCACCTGGTCGGGCGTACCCGGCACCGGGTTCGTCGTCACGTTCACGTCGGTGAAGTAGCCCAGACGGTTGATGCGGTCCTGGGACAACTTCAAGCGACTGCTGTCGAACCACGACGATTCGAACTGGCGCATTTCGCGACGGACCACTTCATCGCGCGTCTTGCTGTTGCCCGTGATGTTCACGTGGCGCACGTAGACGCGACGGCCGGTTTCGACCTTCAGATCCAGCGCCACCGTGTGGTCTGCCTGGTTGATCTGCGGCTCGGCGTTCACATTGGCGAACGCATAGCCATATTCGCCGAGCTTGTTGACGATCGCCTTCGTCGAATCCTGCAATTTCTGCGCGGAGAAACGCTCGCCCGCCTTCAGCTTCAGCAACTTCGTCAGTTCGGCCTTCTTGTCGAGCAACTCGCCGCTCAACTGAATGGACGATACCTTGTACGGCTCGCCTTCGTGCAGGCTGAGCGTCAGGTACATGTCCTTCTTGTCTGGGGTGATGGACACCTGGGTCGATTCGATGCTGAATTCGAGGTAGCCGCGATCCAGATAGTAGGAGCGGATGTGCTCCAGATCGGTCGTCAGCTTGTCCTTCGAATACAAATCGTTCTTCGTGTACCAGGAGAACCAATTCGGCGTGGACAGCTGCATTTCGTCACGCAGTGTGCTGGTGCTGAACACCTTGTTGCCGATGAAATTGACTTGACGGATCTTCGCGCTTGGCCCTTCGACCACCGAGAACAGCAACGCGACGCGGTTGCGATCGATCGGCGTCACGGTCGTGGTGACTTCGGCCGCATAGTAGCCGCGCGTCAGATACTGACGCTTCAGTTCCTGCTCCGCCTTGTCGGCCAGTGCCTTGTCGAAATACCGCCCCGGCGCCATGCCACTCGAGCGCAGCGCCTTCGCCAGCGTGTCCTTGTCGAATTCCTTCGTGCCGGAGAAATCGATCGACGAGATCGCCGGACGTTCGACCACCTGCACGATCACGGTATTGTTTTCAACCGACACGCTAACGTCGTTGAAGAAGCCAGTGGCGTACAGCGCACGGATGGCGGCCGATGCCTTGTCATCCGTAAAGGTGTCGCCCTTCTTGATCGGCAAATACGCGAAGACCGTGCCGGCTTCAACGCGCTGCAGCCCCTCGATTCGAATATCCTGAACCACGAACGGTGCTGCCGCATGTGCCATGAGGGTGTGCGCCGCGAAAACGGCTGCCGCGACCGACTTCGGCACGAGGTGATGAGATTTCAACAACTTATCTCCCGATTCAATGGAAGTTTTGCGCCGCGACGAGGAGTGTCACCGGCCGAAAATGGAGTCACGAATGAACCAGACGTGCCAGATCGTTGAACAAGGCAACGACCGAAAGCGCGACGATGCAAAGCAGACCAGCGCGCTGCATAATGGATTGCCACCGATCGGACAGCGCACGACCGGTAATAGCTTCGACCGCATAATATAACAAATGCCCCCCGTCCAACACGGGAATTGGCAGTAGATTCAACACGCCGATGCTAATACTGACCAGCGCAAGGAAGGAAATGAAAGCTTCGAGCCCCATCCGCGCACTGCGCCCCGCGTAGTCCGCAATGGTCACCGGGCCGCTCAGGTTCTTCAAAGAGGCTTCGCCGCTGAGCATGCGGCCAAACATGGTCACCGAATACGCCGCGATGTCCCACGTGCGCGCCACGCCCAGGTGTACCGCGTCTATGGGGCCGTAACGGACCGTAATCATCGGCAACTGCACGCTGAGCGCAGCACCGATTCGCCCCGTAGTGGCACCGGACTTCGGATCGGTGACCGACGCCGGTGTCACGCTCAAAGTGCGCGGGCGACCCTCGCGCACGATCGACAACTGTTGCGGCTGCCCCGGATGGGCGCGCATCAGATCGACCAGCGCACCCGCGTCATCGACTGATTGCCCCTGCACTTGCAGCACTTTGTCGCCCACCTTCAGGCCCGCGTGCTCTGCCGGACTGCC
>CAWUJR010000134.1:0-8851 GCA_963922375.1 uncultured Robbsia sp. | reverse complement strand
GCAGCCTTACGCTCAGCGACGACGACGCATCGGCGGACGCGCACCGCCACCGGTGGGAGCACTTGCGTCTTTGTGACGGAAGTTGATGCGACCTTTCGTCAGGTCATAGACCGACAATTCGATCGTGACTCGGTCGCCTGCCAGAATGCGGATGTGGTGCTTACGCACACGGCCAGACGCGTAGCAGCCGACGACGGCGCCATTGTCCAGCGTGACGCGAAAGCGACTGTCCGGGAGGACTTCTTCAACAAGACCGTCTACTTCGATAAGTTCTTCTTTTGCCATTGAGAGCGCCGAAAAGTTGAAGGGGCGGTCCGGAGGACCGCATCGAGAATGGCGCCAAGCGGAAAACCGCCCGGCTGCCCGGAAAGGAGAAACGCGGCGATGAGGCGCTACCGAGCGAGCGCAAACATGTCGCCGGACTTTCGACCTGCCGCAAGACGCCAATTTGGCGTTCTCGCATCGTGGCAGGCCCTGTAAGGAGGGCGGGGCGACAATGCCGACGGATGACAACCACATCGTGCATCAGCGCAGGATCGAGCAACGGTTCGCGCCTAGCGCGAACGGTACGCTGTCGGGATGGGAGGCGCAAAACAGGCCGCTATATTGCCACATCCTGACAATTTGTGCTGACAACCTCATTCATGATGCGCGCAATTGGCGCGAATGGCTAGCAAAATATGTGCGCATACCCACGCCACGCTTTATTTTTCGGGTACGGCAATGTCGCCGTCGACCAGTTGCCAGCCGTAATCGTCGGCAAATTGTTTAGCGTCCGCCGGTTCCTCGAACAGCGGCATATCCGCGCAACCTTGAAACGGGTAGATGATGCGCTTGTCGGTCACCCGCACCACTTTGAGCGTGGGCACCGTGCCGCTGGACGTCCGTCGGCTCGACGCGCTGACAAGATAATTGTCGCGTGCGGGATGCGGGTTGCTCGCGGGCGATACCTGCGCGACGGCAGGGGGCAGATCGCGTGAATCTATAGCGTCTCGAATCATCTCGATCTCCTTATGCCATGCCGAGCGACTGACCGTCGATCTTGCCGTCGATCAGTTGCTCCGCGAACAGGGCGGATGCGCGTCGCGCGTCGCCAGCATCGGCGAACGGCGCACCGATCGTCACGCGAAACACGCGGCTGTCCGCTGCCTCTTCGCCGTTACGACGCGTGATTTTGACGGACGCGTCGAAACCTGTGCCGTGGTCGCGTGATCCGTCCGGCCGGCGCGGCTGATGCGAATAAATCAGTGGGTAGATGTCGAAGCCGCGATAACTTCTGATGATGTCGTCCATATTGATGTCCTTTATGTTGATCTGTTCGGCCACAACGGGCGTACAGCGCGTTGCCCGCGCCTGACCGATGAATGGAATCCGGTGACGGGCATTCGACGCTGCGCGCAGCTGTGCAGCCGCACGGGCAGCCGACTTTGCCACCGACGCGTTATGCCGGTTGCGAAGTCAGCGGAAGCCCGAGGCGTGTAGAAGCGTAAGGCGGGCCGTTGCGCCAACAGCGATTCTTGTCTGGCAGCCGTAACGGAGGAGGGTGGCGGTGACGTTATGCGCGCAGATAGCATCTGCCGCGACCATGACGTTTGTTCCGCAGTAATAGGGTATTCGGGTTATCTCTGCGCTTTGCAGCGCCACGAGAAACTGGACTCGCTCAGCCGGGTGAAACGACGCGTGCTCATCCGTCACTTCGCGCTTGCATGCCGAGTCTTGATCCAGTCTATCACGTCGCCCCGGGTACGGTGCCGGCGCTGAAATGAAGAAGGCCGGTTTATTGGCGGCAACGCAAAAAGCGTTGGTACCAATAAACCGGCCGTAATCCCATTCGGGATGACGATCGTCCTCTTTCTAAGAGGACGGCCGATTATGCTTGTTCGACTGCCGTCGGTGCGCTTGCCGATACGGTCGGTGCAACCGGCTTCGCCGCGTTCTTGCGCGGCGCGCGCTTCGTTGCTGCCGGCTTGGCTGCTGCCTTCACGGTCGGCTTCGACACTGCCGTCGCCGCAGCGTCGGTCTTACGCGTCTTGCGCGCAACCGTGCCTGCTTTCTTGGCGACAACCGGCGTTGCGCTCTTCACTGCGCGGGTCTTCTTTGCAACCGGCGCAGCCTTCGGGCTCGCGACCTTTTTCGCTGCGACCTTGCGCGTCACACCAGCTGCTTTTTTGCTGGCCGCTTTCTTTGCCGGCGCTGCTGCAGTTGTACCGCTTTTGACAACCGCTTTTGCTTCCTTCAGCGCGGCCTTCACAGCCTTCTCATAAAGAGCGACTTTGTCGGCGGCTTCTTTGCGCGCTTCGGCCGTCTTGGCCAAGGCTTTCTTCGCTGCCTCACCCAACTTGTTGGCGGTGGCTTCCAATTTTTCCAGCGACGAGGCCTTGATTCCCTTCGGCATATTATTCTCCTTGTTAACTAACCCGCGCAGTGTTGCTGTGTTTTATCTTGATGTCAATGCACGCTTGACAAAATGTGCAATCAAAGCCCGTTTTTTTGCTGAGATGAGACGTTTCGACGCGAATTAAGTCGTTGTCATAGTAAGTAATCGATGGAAACGAATCTTTGCGCGAGCGCGTATTCACGAATTTTCCGAACATCGTTTCGCGTTTATGACGGGCGACGTTGGCGGTTCCATGCTTCGTTCTCCCAAAGTGGGTATCGGATGACCGCCGTGGACACCACTGGAAAAACCGCGGTTGGAAGGCGTGCCGAACAGGGTCGTTTGATCTTGTCTTACCTCTAAAACGACCGGTCTCGTGTTTCGAATGCCTTCGAGAAAGAAAATGGCGGTGGGCATTGATTTTTGCTGGCCGCTTCGAAATGGATTGGGAACGTGGATCCGGATGCCAGCCACCCTTTCTTTCTCTCTTTAATTAGGATCCCGTTTCAGTCTCGCCGCAACAGGCGCTGCAACCGATCGAACCGTGGGCCGGAAAGGCAGCGTCGCGCGTACCTCATCGCCGTCGTGTCCACGCAACGGCGACAGGCGAAAATTTCCCTCTTGAAATGTCGATGACGGGGCTTATATATGTTCCAGGCAGGCGCTCAACGGAGGCCTGCCCTGACTTTATCGCTTGTTTTCTAAAGGATATGACCATGCGTACCTATGACTTCAGCCCGCTTTATCGTTCGGCTATCGGCTTCGACCAATTCGCTCGTGTGCTGGATGACGCGCTGCGCAGTGACGCATTGCCGAGCTATCCGCCGTACAACGTCGAGCTCGTCGAAGAGAATCAATACCGCATCACGATGGCCGTTGCCGGCTTCGATCGGGCGGACCTCTCTATTGAGTTCGAACGTGGCACCCTCAAAGTAGTGGGGCGTCGGGCCAAACAGGAAGCGGATCACACGTTTCTGCATCGTGGCATTGCAGAGCGCGATTTCGAGCACCGTTTCCGCATTGCCGATCACGTGAAAGTGACGGATGCCAATCTCGATAGAGGCCTGTTGCAGATCGAATTGGTTCGCGAGATACCGGAAGCGCTCAAGGCGCGCAAGATCGACATCGGCAGCGGTAGCGCCGGATTGATTCAGCGCGACGAGCGCAGCGAGCAGGCGGTGACGAATGCCGCGGCGGTTGCTTCTCCGTCCGCCTCCCAGTCCGTCTCTCAGCCCGTTTCGGCAGAAGCTGCCTCTCTTGCCGACTGATCGGCCCCTGATTGATCACTGACGGAGTCCTGTCCGACGGCAGGTCCGCTAGCGCCCGGTACCGATCGCCCTCTCTGGTGTTCGGTACCGGGCGCTTCCCGTATCACGTCATTTTGGATGCACGATCGCTTCGATAACGATGCTATCGCTGCCCGTCTGGCGGTCCGCATGGCGCGGACCCTTATCCTTGGTTTTCGGTCGTTCCTTGGCTTTGCCTTTCGCTTTTGCGTCGGGGGCTGCGCCATTCGGTTCCGCGTCCCCGCGCGCCGACGCGACTTCGCCGTCCTGCGGCGGCAGTCCGAGCTGCTCGTCGCCGCCTTCTTCGATCCTTTTCGCCACCAGCACGCCACCGACCTGTATCAGCATCGCGACATCCTCATACGGCAGGCGCTGGTAATTCTCGGCCATCCAGGCCGCCATCGCGGCAAGGGCATCGCCGGTGGCAACGTCGCCGCGCTCGTGCTGCGCGACAAATTTTTTGATAATGTCTTCCGGGCTCATGGTCGGGTCCGCAACGGTGCAATGCCCAGCGTACACCGGAGCGGTGTCGGGCGCAGCCGCTATATTAATAGACAGCGCGTCCGCCCGACAGATCGAAAATGGCACCTGTATTGAAAGTGCACGATCCGGAGCAGAGCCAAGTGACCAATTCCGCCACCTCGGTCGGCTCGCCGAGCCGTTGCATTGGGCTCTTATCGATCATCGTTTGCACGTGCGCCGGGCTCATTTGATCCAGCAGCGTGGTGCGGATTGCCGCCGCCGCCACCGCATTGACCAGCACACCCGTTGTCGCCAGCTCTTTGCCGAGCGACTTTGTCAGCGCGATGACACCGGCTTTCGACGCGCTGTAGGCGCTCGAATTCGGCGTGCCTTCCTTGCCTGCCAGCGATGCCAGGTTGACGATCTTTCCGCTTTTGGCCGCGCGCATCGCGGGTACCACCGCATGGCAGACATTGAAGGTCCCGATCAAGTTGATATCGATGATCCGTCGCCACGCGTCGGGTGGCGACGCGTCCAGTGGGACGGTCGCACCGGAAAAGCCGGCGTTGTTGACCAGCATGTCGATTTTGCCGAACTGCGCCAGCGTCTGCACCACGGCCCTCTGAATGTGCTCCGGGTGCGTGATGTCGACGGCCATTCGGGTGGCGCTCGCTTCGTCTGCGCGAAACAGATCCCAGATCACGACCGTTGCGCCACATTGGTGCAGGTGTTCGGCGATCGCGGCACCGATGCCATGCGCGCCGCCGGTGATCACGGCGATCTGTCCATCGAATCGATACTGGGCGCGAAAGGGATGCATGGCGACATTCATGAGCGGTTCCTTCGATGTGTGAGGGTCGGGCTACCGAGCGGGCGCAACGCCAACCATCCTGTCACAATTTTTTGCTAACGTGAATGCAGAAGTGTATGCAGATATTAATTTTTCTGTGAGTATACAGACGTGGATCGGGCGGCGCATCGACGCCGCCGGATCCACTCCGCATGATCGGGCACTGGTTGCGCCCGCCCAGCAACGCCGCAGCCATATTGCAAAACCGCAGCAGCGAGACTCCAACGAGTCTCAGCAAGGCTCAGCAAGACTCAGTACGAATCAGTAAGACTCAGCCCCGAAACGACTCAGACGCGACAACAAGGTGACCCTGGCGGTCGCCTTGATCCGCGACGATGGAGCGGCATGAAATTTCAGCCTTTGCGTGACTACGAGGGATACGTCATCCTTCTCGCGCCGCTGTTGAATAGTGTCAGCGGCATTGCCATCGACCTGTTCGCGCCCAGCATGCCCTCGATCGCACGAGAGATGCAGGTCAGTGGCGCCGTGATGCAGACCAGTATCTCGGTGACGCTGATCGCTTACGCATTCGGGCAGTTGGTGTTCGGATTGATTGCCGACGGTCGCGGGCGCTTGGCGGCGTTACTGCCGGGTCTCGTCGTATTCATCGTCGGCAGCCTGATCGCGATGTTCGCCCAGGACATCACCGTATTTTTGATCGGTAGAGCATTACAGGGCTTTGCGGTGGGGGCCTGCCAGGTGTGCGCGCGCGCGTTGCTGGTCGATCACGTGAAAGGCGAGCGTTTCTTCGTGGCGGTTGTCTATCTCAGTCTTGCGTGGGGACTGGGGCCGGTCATCGCACCGTTCATCGGTGGTTTGGTCGAGCAATACGCGGGATGGCGCTGGAACTTTGCGCTGTACGCCGTGTACAGCGCCATTTTGTTGGCGATGAGCTTGCGTTTGCGCGAGTCGTTGCTGGTCGAGCGCCGCAAGAATCTGCGGCAGTCGCTGCTGGGCTACCGTTTGATTCTCGGTAACCGACAGTTCTTGAGCGCGACGCTTGCCCTCGGTGCCAGCCTGTCGCTGTTTCTTATCTGGAACATCATCGGCCCTTTTATCATGCAACGCACGCTGCATCTCTCGGCGGGCTTCTTCGGCGCAACCGCGTTGGCGGCCGGAATTTGCTATCTGGTGGGGACGTTGCTGAACCGGATGTTGATCAAAAAAATGCCTGTGCGCGCATTGATGCTGAGCGGCCTAGTGTTCAGCGCGGCCGGTCTGGCGGCGCTGCTTGCGACGCCGAACACACTGAATCTGGTGGCATTGCTGGCAGGCGTCATGCTCAGCAATTTTGGACAGGGTCTGCTTTTCTCGAACGTGGTTGCGTTCACGATGAAGTTATACGTCGACCGCGCGGGTGCTACCGCAAGCTTGTTGGGCTGCGGAATGATGATCTTCGCAAGCGTGAGTTCCGCCGCCACCGGGCAGTTATCGATTACCAGCAATCTGGTGGTCGCCTCGCTGTTTGCGGTACTGCTGGTTTTGCAAACCCTGGGCGTATTGCAGGTGCTTCGCCCGGTTACTTCACTGGAGGTTAAGCGTCATGAAAGCCGATGAGTTGCTGGAATCGCTGGATGCGCGAAGTTTGGATCATCAAGTGCTGCAGGCATTGCGGCAGCGCGCCGTTGCCGCCGTCGGGCAAGGCTGTAGCGTCGCGCAGGTCGCGGTAGCCTACGGTTTGAACCGTCGAACGGTGTTTCGCTGGGTCGCGGATTTCCGCCGAGGTGGCCCGCAAGCGTTACTGGCCAAGCCGGTTCCCGGCAGACCGAGGCGTCTGACCGATGCCATCGAGCAGGCGGAGAGATCCGAACGATCTGCGTTGCCCTGCACGATTTGCGAGGTCGCTCGATAACGTTGCCTTGATGCCTTTGCTGCAAGTGTCGTGTTAGCGATAGTGGATTTGCAGTTGATTGCGCGCATCATAACGAAACCGGCCGACACTCGGAAGCGTCAGGTCAGGTGACGGGAAGGAGACGCTGCGCGTTCATCGCTTCATCGTCCTCCCGCTTTCTCGCTCTCACGCGTTCTCCCGTTCTCCCATTCTCCCGTTCTGTCGCGATTCCCGTTCGCTGTCCGGCGGTCCTCCCGATTCCGCGAATCTCAAACGTTCTCCAGCTTTCCACGCGCACCGCCGGTATCGCGTTTCGCATCGCTCCTCACTGGACGTTTTCATGAATCAATTCCGCGTGGCGATGCCAGCAATCTGCATCGAGACAGGCAATTCTAAACGGCGCCCCGGTGCGATTCGCGGGCATACATGCACCATCGATAGACATCGCTGTCTGGCGTGCACCATTCTCGGCATGCGATCACATGCTTGCATCGCGCTGCAGGAGGTCGTTTTCGGGCCAACGGTTCGAGCGCGGTACGTACGCGCGTCGCGCATTTGCCGCATGGGGCGGCAACGGCCAAATAAGTAATGCCACGTGTCGCCAAGCGTTCGGTCATTCGTCGCATGCAACGGATGCGATCGCGCTGGACGTCGGTGTCAAATGCAAGAAATCGTTTCGCGGTTTTACTTTATTTATTATAAAAAACCGCAGTGAATTTACTTTTCCGAAAATGCTTTAGTCAAATTTTTTGTCGATTCAACGCATATATATGGCACGGATATGGCTTAGGTAAAAGGGTAGATAGGGTCGTTCCAGATTGAACGGTGCCCGCCACCTTTAACAAGCATGGAGTGTCTCAACATGACCACGATCAAGCGACGTTACACCGGTTCATACTCGGTAGTGCCAACGATATTTACCGAATCTGGAGAGCTCGACCTCGAAGGGCAGAAACGGTGTGTGGATTTCATTATCGATGCCGGTGCCGACGGCTTGTGCATTCTGGCCAACTACTCCGAGCAGTTCATGCTCGGCGATCATGAGCGGGAGATCCTCACCGCCACCATCATGGAGAAGGTGGCCGGCCGCGTGCCGGTCATTGTCACCACCACTCATTTCAGCTCGGCCATCTGCGCTCAACGCAGCCGCAGCGCGCAAGCCGCCGGCGCGGTGATGGTCATGGTCATGCCGCCTTATCACGGCGCCACCATCCGCGTGAGCGAGAAACTGGTGACGGAATTCTTCGAGAAGGTCGCCGACGGTCTATCGATTCCGATCATGTATCAGGACGCGCCCATGAGCGGAACGCCCGTCTCTGCCGCCTATCTGGCGAATCTGGCGAAGACCGTTCCGGCGGTCTGTTATTTCAAGATAGAGGTGGCGCAGTCGGCGAACAAATTGCGGGAGCTGATCACGCTGGGCGGCGACGCAATCGAGGGACCCTGGGATGGCGAAGAAGCGATCACATTGATGGCTGACCTGGATGCGGGAGCGACCGGTGGCATTTTGGGTGGCGGTTATCCCGATGGGCTGCAACCGATCATTCACGAATTCATGGCCGGACGACGCGAGGAAGCAAAGGCACGGTATGCGCGCTGGTTGCCGATGATCAATTACGAGAATCGCCAGGGTGGCGTACTGGCCGCTAAAGCCTTGTTCAAAGCTGGCGGCATCATCAAGTGCGATGCGCCACGTCACCCGTTTCCGCCGCTGCACCCGGCCACGCGCGCGGGTCTGGTCGAAATCGCGCGTGACCTGGACGCGATGGTGTTGCGCTGGGCCGCATGACAAAAGGTGCCAGAACGCTGTGCCCGGAGATCAATGACACGAACGACGGATGGCGCGATGCGGCAGGTTGAGCCCGGTTGAGCGATTCGCGAAGCTGCCAGGCACCGGGCAAACCGCACAGCGCATTCGGCGCATCAAGGAGAGGCACGATGACGGACTCTTTCAACATGGCGCACGGGCCTGCCGCGTCGGCGTCGGCGTCGTTGACGGCGGCAACGCGACGGATCGCATTACGTCTATTGCCGTTTTTGCTGTT
>CAWUJR010000133.1:0-8861 GCA_963922375.1 uncultured Robbsia sp. | reverse complement strand
AGCGGCACGACACGAAGCTGTTGCCGCGCAGCGCGTCACCCTGCTGCCTGGCACCGTGACGGCGGAAACGATGTCGGACCTCAAGCAGTCGACGGCGAGCATTGTCCATGGGGCGCCTTCAGCAGACAAAAGCACAGGATCGCGCGCGGACGGCCGTCCTACTATCAGATTCCGCCCAAATCTCGTGCTGGCTTCAGGATCGCGCTATCGGAAGCTCGGGCGTGCCACACAGACACGCTGACACACAGACACGCCGCTGCGACAGCGACAGCGACATTGCATGC
This sequence comes from uncultured Robbsia sp., assembly GCA_963922375.1. Classification (GTDB taxonomy): domain Bacteria; phylum Pseudomonadota; class Gammaproteobacteria; order Burkholderiales; family Burkholderiaceae; genus Robbsia. The sequence goes on along the minus strand of CAWUJR010000133.1, from coordinate 8,577 downwards.
TGCGCTGCGCGCTCTGGCGAAATTTGCATGGCGTGCCGAAGCCCTCGTGTGATTCTGGAAACTTTTACGGGTCGTCGCCATGCCTCATCTCTCACCAGTTGCCGCATCCGCCTCGCCGACACGCAACCGAACGCCGTCCTGTTCGGCTTCTTCGAAAAACTCGCCGTACATCCCCCCCGCCGTGCAAGCCCTGTACAACACGCGGTCAGGCGCCGACCGCGGCATACGCCTGGATGCGCTCGACGCCCTCATCAATCTGCTGTTCCAGCGCGCGTATGACGCTGATCGGATCTGCCCCGCATTGCGTGTCACCCTGCAAATCGACACCGCCGCCATGACCGACGCAGGCGACGACTTACGCCCATTTGCCCGCGTGCCCATGCTTGTTGCACTTTATCTGACGGTCCGTCAGCACCTCGCATTCGACGACGATGGCTTGTTCGATACCGATGGATTGGTCCGGTTCGTTGCAGCACGCCTGAACGAACCGATTGAATTCGCGCGAAAACATATCCTCGGCGAGCCTGCTGCAGAGAATGCTTACCGCGATCTCCGTATGACCGACGATGATCGCGGGGTGGGTGCTGTCATGCGAAGCTTGATCCCGCTGGGTGCCCTACCCGGCGCGACCGGGTCGACCAACGTCGACCTGGTTCTGCTAAGCAGCAGACTCTCGACCGCCGGGCTAGCGCAGACCGCTTTACGCGGCATGAATTTGCACGGTGTGGTGTTGGAAAACGAAGTGTTATGCAATCTCGATTTAAGCGACACCGATTTTTCTGACGCTTGCTTCTATCACTGCCGATGGTGTGACGTGGTGCTGGCGCGAACCAATCTTCAACGCGCCATCGTTTTTGGCGGAGAGCTCCGTCATTGCCAATTCACCGAGGCGAAGCTCTCGGCGGCGGAGTTTTTGGGCTGCACATTTTCGGCTCGCCCGTTGATGGATAGTCACCAGACCCATCCGACGGCGCAGGCGTCGACGCGTATCGTCATGCGTCACATCCCGTTGCGCACACGGTCCGGAGCCCAGTTCAATCCAACCACCGGCGACCGTCACCGGCTCGCACTGGTCAACACCGGCTTCAGGCAATGCGATCTCTCGGATAGTCGTTTCGCAGGAAATCTATGGTTAAGCAGCACAGTAGATCATTGCAGCTTGTCGGGTGCCAGGGTGGAGGAAACGGTATTTTCGCAATGCAAGCTGGTGAACATCGATGCATCACGGACGCATTGGCACGCGATCGGATTTGCAAAAACGATCTTGCAACGCAGTCGTTTCCCTAACAGCCAATTTGAGCAGATACAGACAAGAAACAGCGCATCGCTGAAGCAACTCAGTTTCGAAAAGTGTCGGTTGCATCGCATGCAACTGCAAACGCGCACGGCATTAGACGGTCTCGATTTTACAGATGCCCACCTGTCGAAGGTTTCGTTCGAAGGCAGCATGAAGGTCGCCAAGGAGCGTCTGATCGCGTCTGAAGCGCCGCAAAAACCGTGCTTGAAAGACGTGACGTTCCTCCGCACGGCCTGTGACGAAGTTCAATTCATTCAGTGCAAACTGCAATGCATACACTTCAACAACATACGTATGCACGGTGTGCAGTTTCACGGTTGCGACTTGGGCAATACTCGTTTTCAACACTGTATTGACGTCGATGTCGTCGGCAGCGCGATCAGAAACGTCGTGGATCAAACGCAATTTGACGGAACACATGCCACCATTCCGCGAATATGGTTGGCGAGATTAACGGAACAGCGCGACACACGGCGGCAATTGGATTTCATCGGCAATGAGTTTGGACTTCTCGGGCGGATCCTGAGCATTCCGAATGTCGATGTCAGGAGCGAACTGATCGTCGCGGTCCTCGAACGTGTCTCCGCAGTCCCTGCGCCGGACGCCATCGATAGTCCCTTATTGACGGCGTTGATGCGCGACGAATACGCGACACACCGCCACATCGGTGCTTACATCGATAGTCGGTTATGTCGTCGACTGACCGAATTTAACGAAAACGGGATGCCGCTTCCTGTTCTCTCCGCAGCGTCTGCGTGGATGACGCATTGTCCGGGTCGGCTATGCCGCTTGATTGAACCCCTCGGCGACCCACGACAGTTCCGCCACTTTAGTCCGCTGATCGCCTTCCTGCTCATCGGTGCGAAGCATCACGTGCTTGAGCTGAACGAGGCTGACATGGACCGCGCAAGACGGATGCAAATGGCCTGCTTACCGCCGCGGTTTCCAATATTCCCTGTACATCCCGGGAACTCGGGGCGGTTGACGCAGCCGCTCGGCCTGTTCCTGAATAAGGATGGCGACCGGGCCGTCGTGCTGCATCCAGACGCCGAACGCATATTGCTCGATCCGGTGAACGCGGTATTGCCGCCCCACCCTTTTGTACACGTCGTCAAAGGCAGCACGGGGTGGGAGATAGCGAGGATCACGCATCCACGGCAGGCACTCATGCCGTTCCCTATGCTGCGGCAGCGCCTGCTCCCCCGTTTAGAATAAACGTCAGCGCTTACCAAGAAAAAAGCCCCTTCACGCGAGGCGCGAAGGGGCTTCAAAACCACATCAGACAGTCTTGGTAAAACGAGAACACGCAGCGGCTATCCGCGGTGCTTGCTGCCTATCGACTACCGCACACGTCGTTGAAACGCAGAGACACGTCTCGACGATCTGCCTGCATCATCCAACGATTAACGACGACGACGCAGTTGCTGAATTGCCGTCAATTGCGCAATGGCAGCGGCCAATTCGGCTTGTGCTGCGGCATATTGCAAGTCCGAGCCGTCGTTCGACAGTACTTCTTCTGCCGCGCGACGCGCCTCTTCTGCTTTCGCTTCGTCTAGATCTTTGCCGCGAATCGCGGTATCGGCCAACACGGTCACACCGTTCGGCTGAATGTCCAGAATCCCGCCTGCGACAAAGACAAACTCTTCTTCGCCATTCTCGGTCTCGATGCGAACCGCACCGGGACGGATGCGCGTGATCAGCGGCGTGTGCCCTGGCAGAATGCCGAGTTCGCCTGCCTCACCCGGCAGCGCGACGAAGCGTGCCTGTCCGGAGAAGATCTCCCCTTCGGCACTCACAACGTCTACTTTGATGGTTGCCATATCGATTCCTGATACCGATTCCTGATGCGAGATCGCTGCGCAGATGCGCGTAACAAACGCGGAGAAGGCCGCCCCGCCAGTGTTTCATACGATTGTTTCATGTGAAACATCGGTGCTGTTCGTTGCGACAGGCATATGCCGTCGCAACGAAACCTCCGTGGGCGTATCGCCCACTGACGCTTTACTGCATCTTCGCTGCTTTCTCGAAGGCTTCTTCGATTGCGCCCACCATGTAGAACGCCTGTTCCGGCAGATGATCGCACTCGCCATCGACGATCATCTTGAAGCCGCGAATCGTGTCCTTCATCGCGACCAGCTTACCCGGTGCGCCGGTGAACACTTCCGCAACGTGGAACGGCTGCGACATGAACCGCTGGATTTTCCGCGCGCGGGCAACCGCTTGCTTGTCTTCCGGCGCCAGTTCGTCCATACCCAGAATCGCGATGATGTCACGCAGTTCCTTGTAGCGCTGCAGCGTCTGCTGCACGCGACGCGTGACTTGATAGTGCTCTTCGCCGATCACCAGCGGATCGATCTGACGCGACGTCGAGTCCAGCGGGTCGACGGCCGGATAGATACCCAGCGAAGCGATGTCACGCGACAGCACGACGGTCGCATCCAAGTGACCGAAGGTGGTCGCCGGCGACGGATCGGTGAAGTCATCGGCCGGCACGTAGACGGCCTGCACCGACGTGATCGAACCCTTCTTCGTCGACGTGATCCGCTCTTGCAGGCGGCCCATTTCTTCGGCCAGCGTCGGCTGATAACCCACTGCCGACGGCATACGGCCCAACAGCGCCGACACTTCCGTTCCGGCCAGCGTGAAGCGGTAGATGTTGTCGACGAAGAACAGCACGTCGCGACCTTCGTCACGGAACTGCTCAGCCATCGTCAGACCGGTCAATGCGACGCGCAGACGGTTGCCCGGCGGCTCGTTCATCTGACCGTAGACCAGCGCGACCTTGTCCAGGACGTTCGAGTCTTTCATCTCGTGGTAGAAGTCGTTGCCCTCACGGGTACGCTCGCCCACGCCGGCGAACACGGAGTAACCGCCGTGCGCCTTCGCGATGTTGTTGATCAGTTCCATCATGTTGACGGTCTTGCCCACGCCGGCGCCGCCAAACAGGCCGACCTTGCCGCCCTTGACGAACGGGCAGATCAGGTCGATGACCTTGATGCCGGTTTCGAGCAGTTCGGTCGACGGTGCGAGTTCGTCGAATGCCGGTGCCAACTGGTGAATCGAACGGGTGACTTCGTTCGAGATCGGGCCGGCTTCGTCGATCGGGCGACCCAGCACGTCCATGATACGGCCCAGCGTCGCAGCGCCCACCGGCACCGTGATCGGCTTGCCGGTGTTCTTCACGGTCAGACCGCGGCGCAAGCCGTCAGCCGAGCCGAGGCAGATGGTACGGACAATGCCGTCGCCCAACTGCTGTTGTACTTCCAGCGTCAATTCGCTGCCTTCCAGCTCGAGCGCGTCGAAGATCTTCGGCAGGGCGTTGCGCGGGAATTCCACGTCAACCACCGCGCCGATACACTGAACGATCTTGCCGTCTGCGGTGTTGCCACCCTCTATCGCGGTACTCATCGATTTTCCTTTAGATGCTCTGATTCGTGCCTGGCCCCGGAACCGGAGTTCGCCGAGCGCCAACGTTTTTTTCTAACGTCAGACAGCCGCGGCGCCGCTGACAATTTCCGCCAATTCCGTCGTGATCGCTGCTTGCCGGCCCTTGTTGTAGACCAGCTTCAGCTCTCCGATCACCGTCTTCGCGTTATCGGAAGCGGCCTTCATCGCCACCATCCGCGCCGACTGTTCGGACGCCATATTCTCCGTGACGCCTTGATAGACCAAAGCCTCGACGTAACGTGTCATCAGGTCGTCAATCACCGTCTGAGCGTCCGGTTCGTAGATGTAGTCCCACGGATGCGTGGCGCGATGTTCCTCGCTACGCTTCAGTTGTGCTTCCGGCAGCGGCAGCAATTGCTCCAACACCGCTTCCTGCTTCATCGCATTGATGAAGCGCGTATAGCCCAGATACACCGCGTCCAGCTCACCGGCAGCGTACGCATCCAATTGCACCTTGATCACACCGATCAGACGCTCCAGATGCGGCACATCGCCCAGATGCGACACCTGCGACACGACCTTCGCGCGCAGGCGGTTCAGAAAACCGGCACCCTTGCTACCGATCGCCGTCGCTTCCAGCGTGATGCCCTTTTGCTCGTTCTCGCGGAACTTCGCAAGCGCGAGGCGCTGGATGTTGGTGTTCATGCTCCCGCACAGACCCTTGTCGGTCGATATCAGGATCAAACCCGCACGCTTCGCGCCTTCAGGGCGCGTCATGAACGGATGACGATATTCCGGATTGGCTTCGCTCAGATGCGCGACGATATCGCGAACGCGATCCGCATACGGACGCGACGCGCGCATACGCTCCTGGGCCTTGCGCATCTTCGATGCGGCCACCATTTCCATCGCCTTGGTGATCTTGCGCGTGTTCTGCACGCTCTTGATCTTGCCGCGGATTTCCTTCATTCCAGCCATTGCTCTACTCCTGTCGGCCCCGGTAGGGATCGAAGACCCACACCGTCATGCCCTGCGCGCGTCGTTCGGCCCCTTGCGGGTCTCGACCCGTCCTGGACGGGTCCACGCCGAATTGCTTAGTAAGCGCCGGACTGCTTGAAGTCCTTGACCGCTGCGTGCAGCAACGGCTCGTCGTCCTTCGACAGTTCCTTCTTCTCTTCGATACGACCCACCAGATCGGCCTTGCTGGCCTTCAGGCTGTCGCGCAGACCCTTCTCGAAAGGCAGCACGCGCGAAACGTCGATATCGTCCAGATAGCCGTTGTTCGCAGCGAACAGCGACACGGCCATTTCCCAGACTTGCAACGGCTGGTACTGCGGCTGTTTCAGCAGTTCGGTCACGCGACGGCCACGCTCGAGCTGGCGACGGGTCACTTCGTCCAGATCCGAAGCGAACTGCGCGAATGCCGCCAATTCACGGTATTGCGCGAGGTCGGTACGGATACCGCCGGACAGCTTCTTGATGACCTTGGTCTGCGCCGCGCCACCCACACGCGACACCGAGATACCGGCGTTGATCGCGGGACGGATACCGGCGTTGAACAGGTCCGTTTCCAGGAAGATCTGACCGTCCGTGATCGAGATCACGTTGGTCGGCACGAAGGCGGTCACGTCGCCGGCTTGCGTTTCGATGATCGGCAATGCGGTCAGCGAACCGGTCTTGCCCTTGACGGCACCGTTCGTGAACTTCTCGACATAGTCGGCCGACACGCGTGCAGCGCGTTCCAACAGGCGCGAGTGCAGATAGAACACGTCGCCCGGATACGCTTCGCGCCCCGGCGGACGGCGCAGCAACAGCGAGATCTGACGATACGCCCATGCTTGCTTGGTCAGATCGTCATACACGATCAATGCGTCTTCGCCGCGATCGCGGTAGTACTCGCCCATCGTGCAACCGGCATACGGTGCCAGGTATTGCATGGCAGCCGGATCCGACGCGGTGGCCGCCACGACGATCGTGTATTCCATCGCGCCGTGCTCTTCGAGTTTGCGCACGATGTTCGTGATCGACGAAGCCTTCTGGCCGATCGCGACATAGATACACTTAACGCCCTTGCCCTTCTGGTTGATGATCGCATCGATCGCCACCGCGGTCTTGCCGGTCTGACGGTCGCCGATGATCAATTCGCGTTGACCGCGCCCCACTGGCACCATCGCATCGATGGCCTTGACGCCCGTGGCCAGAGGCTGGTCCACGCCTTGACGCCAGATCACGCCCGGCGCGATCTTTTCGATCGGGTCGAACAGTTGCGCGTTCAACGGGCCCTTGCCGTCGATCGGCGTTCCCAGACCGTTGACCACGCGGCCAAGCAGTTCCGGGCCGACCGGCACTTCGAGCAGGCGCTTGGTGCACTTCACCGTGTCGCCTTCGGAGATGCTGTCGTATTCACCCAGGATCACCGCACCCACCGAGTCACGCTCGAGGTTCAATGCGAGACCGAAGATGCCGCCCGGGAATTCGAGCATTTCGCCCTGTTCCACATTCGACAGACCGTGAATACGCACGATACCGTCGCTCACCGAGATCACGGTGCCCTGGTTATGCAGATCCGCGCCCGAATCGAGACCCTCGATACGGGTCTTGATCAGCTCACTGATCTCAGATGGGTTGAGTTGCATTTTGCTGCTCCTGATAGTCAATTCTTTGCCGCGCATCCGCGCATGGCCTTCTGGGCCTGGCGCTCATGCGCCGTTAGGCGCGAGCCGTGTCGTGTATCTTCAGGCGGTCAGCGCCGCTTGCATCTGTGCCAGGCGAGCGCGCACCGACGTATCGAGCACCTCGTCGCCCACGGCCACGCTGACACCGCCGATCAGCGACTGATCGACAACGACATGGGCCTTCAGCTTGCGTCCGAACTTCTTTTCGAGCGACACCACGAGTTCGTCGAGTGCAGCGCCTTCGAGCGGAAAAGCGCTCGTGATCACGGCATCGGACGTACCTTCGTGCTCGTTCTTCATCGTCTCGAACTGCTGCGCGATCTGCGGCAACAGCACGACACGGTGGTTATCCACCAACATCCGCACGAAGTTTTGCACGGGCGCGTCCAGCGGTGTATTCACGGCGCGGATCAGCAGGTCGGCGAGCTGTTCGCGGCTGACCTTCGGATCGGATGCGAGCGAGAGCACCTCAGGGTTGCTCGCGACCTGCGCCAGCTCGGTCAGACGTGCCAGCCAGACGGCCGTGGAAGCAGCGGAGTCGCCGGCGAGTTGGCCTGCGCTTTTGCCCGAAGTCGCGACACTGAAAGCGGCTTCTGCGTAGGGGCGGGCGATGGTCGCAAGTTCAGCCATGTTCAGAGCTCGGCCTTAAGTTGGTTCAGCAAATCGGCATGCGCGTTCTGATCGACTTCGCGACGCAGGATCTGCTCGGCGCCCTTGACAGCCAGGACAGCCACTTCGCCACGCAGCGCTTCGCGAACGCGAGCGGCTTGCTGGTCGGCTTCCGCCTTGGCGCTGGCGATGATACGGTTGGCTTCCGCCTGCGCATTCGCCTTGATTTCTTCAGCGGCTTGTTGCGCGCGCTTCTCGGCATCGGCGATACGGTTTTGCCCTTGGTCACGCGCCTCGGCGAGCGACTTGTCGATACGCTTTTGCGCATCGGCGAGGTCGGCTTTGCCCTTTTCAGCGGCGGCCAAACCGTCGGCGATCTTTCTCGCGCGTTCGTCGAGTGCCTTGATCAGCGGTGGCCACACGAACTTCATCGTGAACCACGCAAGGATCAGGAAGACGACCAGTTGCGCAATCAGGGTTGCGTTGAGATTCACTGTGTTTCCTTAACGAGTGCTGTACCTAATTGGTGAACGACCAGACTGAAAACTGCAACACCCGGCACCGAACGGATACCAGGCGTCATCGTGTTCACCGCCCCGTCGCTCGCCC